>DATNCF010000242.1:0-6427 GCA_035571675.1 Burkholderiales bacterium
AAATGGCCGTGGGCTACGCCACGCTGTACGGCGACATGGCCGGCGGTTTCGCCGTCATCAAGGACATTTCCAAGCTGCTGGTGTACCGGCTGTGCCGCTATCGCAACAGCGTCAAGCCCCTCATTCCCGAGCGCATCCTAACCCGAGCTCCGAGCGCCGAGTTGCGGCCCAACCAGACCGACCAGGACAGCCTGCCGGCTTACGAGGTGCTGGACGCCATCATCGCGGCCTACATGGAAAACGACCAGAGCCCGGCCGACATCGTGGCCAGCGGCTTCCGCCGCGAGGACGTGAAGCGCGTGGTCGAGCTCATCCACCGCAACGAGTACAAGCGCCGCCAGGCCCCCGTGGGCATCCGCATCACCCATCGCGGTTTCGGCAAGGACTGGCGCTATCCCATTACTTCACGCTACCGTGAACATTATGAATAACGAAAAGCGGGCGTATTTGCACCATTTTGGGGTCATTTGCCCAAGGCACGCCCCTTGCATATCCCCCGCATCAGGGGGAAACTAGGCCGCAGGGAGAGACCGCAATGAAAAAAATCGAAGCCATCGTCAAGCCGTTCAAGCTCGAAGAGGTCCGCGAGGCCCTGGGCGAAGTCGGCGTCACCGGCCTCACCGTCACCGAGGTGAAGGGCTTCGGCCGCCAGAAGGGCCACACCGAGCTCTACCGCGGCGCCGAGTACGTGGTGGATTTCCTGCCCAAGGTGAAAATCGAGGTGGTGCTGGCCGACAACATGGTCGACACGGCCATCGACGCCATCGTCAAGTCGGCGCGCACCGGCAAGATCGGCGATGGGAAAATCTTCGTCTGCGACGTGGGACAAGTGGTGCGCATTCGCACCGGCGAGACGGGCGAAGCCGCGGTCTGACGGGCGAGCGCAGCCATCACTGTCGTCGCTTAACGTTGACCCGGCGCGCAGCCCGGGGACAGCGCCCATGCGGACGGCGCATCGCCAGTCCTCAACCTTTGAGCAGGACCAAGGTGGCCCCGCTGCCCCCCTGATGGGCAGGCGCCTGGCAGTAGGCGAGGATTTCGTCGCGCTTGGCCAGCCAGTGCCGGATCTTGCCGCGCAGCACGGGCTCGCGCTGCGGCGAGCCCAGGCCCTTGCCGTGGATGATTTTCAGGCAACGCAGTCGGCGCTTGCGGGATTCCAGCAGGAACACGACGAGCAGATCGCGGGCCTGCTCGCGGTTGGCGCCGTGCAGGTCGAGCGTGTCCTGCACCACCCAGTGTCCGCCGCGCAGCTTTTTCAGCACGCCGCGCGGCAGGCCGGGGCGAAGGAAGCTCAGCTCTTCGCCGGTCTCCAGGGATTCTTCCAGGGACAGGGGCGCTGACAGGCTTTGGGCGAGCGCTTCGTGCTCGTCCATGAGCGTTTGCACGGGAAGGGCGGGCGGGCGCGCGTGATGCACGACGCGCGCCGCGGCGGCGAGAGGCGTGGCGCCCTTGACGGCTTCCCTGAATATCGCCGCGTCCTCCTCTTCCGAAGGCGGAACCGGGGGCGCGGCTAGGCGGCGCTTTTCTCCCACGGACGCCCCATGCTCAAGCCGGCACCAGCAGGTTGTCGAGGTACTTCTCGGCGTCCAGCGCCGCCATGCAGCCCGTTCCCGCGCTGGTCACGGCCTGCCGGTAGACATGGTCCTGCACGTCGCCCGCCGCGAACACGCCGGGCACGCTGGTGGCGGTGGCGTTGCCTTCACGGCCGCCGTGCGTGATGATGTAACCGCCGTTCATTTCGAGCTGGCCCTCGAAAATGCCGGTGTTGGGCGTATGGCCGATGGCCACGAACAGGCCGTGCACCTTCAGGTTCTGCGGCGCGCCGTTCTTGCTGTGCCTGATGCGAATGCCGGTCACGCCCTTGTCGTCGCCCTGCACCTCATCGAGTTCGTGGTCCCAGTGCACTTTCACATTGGGCTTGTCGAACAGCTTCTGCTGCATGATTTTCTCGGCGCGGAACTTGTCGCGGCGGTGGATCACGGAGACGTGGCGCGCGATGTTGGACAGGTACAGCGCTTCCTCCACCGCGGTGTTGCCGCCGCCAACCACGGCCACGTCCTGGCCCTTGTAGAAAAAGCCGTCACAAGTGGCACAGGCCGACACGCCCTTGCCCATGAAGGCCGACTCGGATTCCAGGCCCAGGTAGCGCGCCGACGCGCCGGTGGCGATGATAAGCGCGTCGCAGGTGTAGACGCCGCTGTCCCCTTCCAGGCGGATGGGCTTTTCCTTGAGATGCGCCGTATGCACGTGGTCGTACACGATCTCGGTCTCGAAGCGCTCGGCGTGCTTCTGGAAGCGCTCCATGAGCTCGGGGCCCTGCACGCCGCCGGCGTCGGCCGGCCAGTTGTCCACCTCGGTGGTGGTGGTGAGCTGTCCGCCTGGCGCAAGGCCGGTGAGCAGCACCGGCTTCAGATTGGCGCGCGCGGCGTAAACGGCGGCGGTGTAGCCGGCCGGGCCGGCACCCAGTATGAGGAGTCGGGCGTGTTTGACGGGTTGGGACATGGTGGGGGCTGACAGGGTTGCGGTTCCGGCGCCGCTACGAGGCGGCCCCGGAATTATACGCGGGCGCCGTTGCGGCGATTCCAATCTGCCTGAGGATATCGGGCTAAGCGGTTGTTTTTCAACTGCTACTCATGTAGGATGACCCACCGCCAAGTGGCCTCGTCCGATAATATAAACGCAACCCCCTGTGATCAAAGCGCGCTGGTTCTCGAAGACCATGGCCGGAATCGCGCTTTGCGCGGCGGCGGGCCTGTGCGGTGCGCAGTCGGCACCGGGCGGCACGGGTTCGGCCACCAGCGCGCCCACCGGCAGCGCAAGCCAGGCCGACCCCAAGTTCGAGATTCGCCGCTTCGTCGTCGAAGGCGCCACCCTCGTCACTGAGAAGGAAATCAACGCCGCGACGGCGTCGTTCACCGGCCCCAGCCGGGATTTCGCCGACGTCCAGCGCGCGCTGGAGGCCCTCGAGAAGTTGTACTCCCAAAAAGGCTACACGGCCGTGCAGGTCCTGCTGCCCGAGCAGGAACTGGAAAAGGGCGAAGTGCAGTTCAAAGTAGTGGAAGCGCGCGTGGGCAAGGTCGTCGTCGAGGGCAACAAGTTCTTCGACGACGCCAACATTCGCGCCAGCGTGCCGGCCCTGGCGCCCGGCACCGCGCCCAATGTCAACGACATCGCCAGGAGCCTGCGCGCGGCCAACGACAACCCCGCCAAGCAGACCACGGCGCTGCTGCGCAGCGGAGCCGACGAGGGATCCGTGGACGCCGTGCTGCGGGTGACGGACGAATATCCGGTCAAGTACAGCGTCACCATGGACAACACCGGCACGGCCGAGACCGGGGTGCTGCGCATGGGATTCGGCTACCAGAACGCCAACTTGTGGAACCGCGACCACGCGGTATCGGCGCAGTACGTGATGTCGCCCAGCCAGAAGGCGCATCCCACTTCCTTCACGCTGTGGCCCAATCCGCGCGTGCTGATTTTCGGCACGGCCTACCGCATCCCGCTGTACGGTTCGGGCAATTCGCTGGAGTTCTCCGCCGGTTATTCCAACGTGCGCTCCGGGGTGGTGTCGGGCCTGTTCGGCCAGTTCAACGTGGCCGGCGCGGGCACCATTTTCAGCGCGCGCTACAACTACAACCTGCCTCGCATTGGAGACCTCGACCACAAGCTGGCGGTGGAACTGGGCTGGCGCGCGTACGACAATCGCACCCAAACCGTGACCACGGGCACAACAGTGCTGCCCGACCTCACCGTCCATCCCCTTACCCTGGCGTACTCGGGTCTCTACCACGGGGCCAACACCGAAACCAGCTTCTATGTCAGCGGCTCCAAGAACCTTGCGGGGGGCAACGATGGCGGTACGGCGGTTTTCGAGGCCACCCGTCCCGGCGCGGAGCCGGGCTACACCGTCTGGCGTTACGGCTTCAACCATAACCGCGCCTTTGAAAACGACTGGCAGGCCCGCTTCGCCTTCAACGGGCAGGCCACGCGCGACCGGCTGATTTCGGGCGAGCAGTTCGGCATCGGCGGGGCGGACTCGGTGCGCGGCTTCCAGGAGCGGGAAATCGCCAATGACAATGGCTTGCGCGCCAGCGTGGAGGCCTACACCCCCGATTTCGGCCCGAAAATCCCCTATTTTTCCGGGGTGCGCGCACGAGGCGTGTTTTTCTACGACTGGGGGCGCGTGACCCGCTACGACCCCGTGCCGACGGACCGCCTCCGGGAGGGTATTTCCAGCTTCGGCATCGGCACGCGCCTGTCGAAAGGCAGCAATCTTAGTTTGCGGCTGGATTTCGGAGTGGTCCTGAACGGCGGCGGAACCCAGGGCAAATGGGATGGGCGCCTGCATGGCGCCCTTGCCTACATCTTTTGAGTCCCCTTAGAGGGGCATCCGGCCCGCCGCCCGGTGGCCTTGTCAGTAGTCTGAAAGAACTACCCGCGTCCGGCTATTTTCCCTGCACCGTGAATTAGTTGCGCGCGCGCCGGCCAGTCGTCGCTGGTAGCATGACAGGTCGCGGAAAACCGTCATGAGGGTCGCCGTATCCCATGGTGCCATCGTCGAAGCTCGACGCGGCTCCCTCATCGCCATCGACCAGGGAGACCAAGTGAACCACGCCAGCGCGCATCGCGGGGCCGCCACGCCCCAACACAAGCCGGTCGGCCCGGCCATGCGCAGGCGCGCGGCTGTGATGGCGGTGGCTTCCTGCTTTGCGGCTTACGCCCAGGCTCCACTGGCCAATCCCACGGGCGCGCAGGTGGTTGCCGGGTCGGCCACCATTTCCGGCTCGGGCAAGACGCTCAGCATCGCCAACTCGAGCGGCGCCATCATCCAGTGGCAGGGTTTCTCCATCGCGCAGGACGAGGTGACGCGTTTCATCCAGTCGGGCGCGGGATCGTCCGTGCTCAACCGCGTGGTGGGCAACCTTCCCTCCAACATCCTGGGCCAGTTGCTTTCCAACGGCCGGGTGTTCCTGCTCAACCCCAACGGGGTGTTCATAGGCAACGGCGCGGTGGTGGACGTGGCCGGCTTCACGGCCTCCACCCTGGGCCTGTCGAACGCCGACTTCCTGGCGGGCAAGTACCGCTTCACCGATCAGGTCGGCGCCGCGCAGATCGTCAACCAGGGCACTATCCGCACCGCCTCGGGAGGCCAGGTGTACCTGGTGGCTCCCGACGTCGAGAATCACGGCCTGATCACCAGCCCCAACGGCGAAGTCATCCTGGCCGCGGGCAAGAGCGTGGAACTGGTCAACGCCGCCACGCCCGAAGTGCGGGTGGAACTCGATGCGCCCGCCAACCAGGCCGTCAACGTGGGGCAGGTGGTGGCTGCTTCGGGCCGCATCGGCATCTACGGCACCGTCATCAGGAACAGCGGCACCGTAAGCGCCACGTCGGCATCGGTGGACGCCGCGAGCGGCAAGATCGTGTTCCGGGCCAAGAAGGACGTCACGCTGGACGCGTCCTCGCGCGTCGAAGCCACCGGCGCCTCGGGCGGCGCGATCACGGTGCAGGCGGAAGGCGGCACGTTGCTCGCCGACGGAGCCGTGGAAGCCAGGGGTTCTAGCGGGAACGGCGGCGACATCCGGTTGCTGGGCACGCAGGTGGGCCTGATCAACCAAGCCACGGTCGACGCCAGTGGCGAGACCGGCGGCGGCACGGTGCTGGTGGGCGGCGATTTTCACGGCGCCAATCCGGAAGTCCAGAACGCGCAGCGGACGTATGTGGGTGATCAAGCTCGCATCCTCGCAGATGCGGGATCGAGCGGCGATGGCGGGAAGGTGGCGGTGTGGGCGGACGGCGACACGCGCTTCTACGGCAGGATTAGCGCGCGCGGGGGTGCATCCAGCGGCAATGGCGGCCAGGCCGAAGTGTCCGGCCACCTTCTGGATTTCAATGGTCAGGTCGATTTGACCGCGTCGCAGGGAAAGGCCGGCAGCCTGCTGCTGGACCCGACCAATATTGAAATCGTGACCGGTGGCTCGCAGACCAGCCTGAGCGGCAGCAGCGGCGACGACGGGGATCCGAACACCTACGCCTTCAATGAAGACGCCGGGGCGAATGTGACAGGCGCGAGCGGGATCGATCCTTCCGTCATAGTTTCGTTGCTTAACGCCGCCACGGTGAAGTTGCAGGCCACGAATGACATCACCGTCACGAACAGCGTCACCGCCACTGCCGGAAGCGGCTTTGGGCTGACGCTCCAGGCCGGCAACAACGTCAACGTCAATGCGGCCATCACCACCCGCGGGGGAACCATCACCCTGAGCGCCAACGATCCGGCGAGCGGGGGAGCGACCGGTAGCGGCCGGGTCTCGGTGACCGCGGCCCTCAACACGGCCGGAGGCGGCATTTCCGGTGGCGGCATCAGCATCAACAACAACAGTTCGTCCAGCCCGAATGTGCTGGGAGCCGGCCTGACCACGTCTAA
>DATNCF010000243.1:0-9564 GCA_035571675.1 Burkholderiales bacterium
TGCGACCTGCTCATCGCCGTGGGCGCGCGTTTCGACGACCGCGCCACGGGCAAGGTCGCGGCCTTCTGTCCGCACGCCAAGGTCATCCATATCGACGTCGACGCCGGCGAGCTGAACAAGATCAAGACCGCGCACTTGGGCCTGGTGTGCGACGCTGCCGCAGCCTTGCGCGCCCTGCTGCCGCTGGTGCAATCGCAGCCTTCGGAGCGCGCGCCGTGGCTGGCGCGCGTGGGTGAACTCAAGGCGCGCTTTCCGCTCGCCATGCCGGGCGCCGGCGACGTGCGAACCCACTATGGTTTGATTCGCGCCGTGGCGGCGGCCCTGCCCGAGGACGCCATCGTCACCACCGACGTGGGCCAGCACCAGATGTGGGTGGCGCAGGCTTATCCGCTCAGCCATCCGCGCCAGTGGCTCACCTCGGGCGGCCTCGGCACCATGGGGTTCGGCCTGCCCGCCGCCATCGGCGCCGCGCTGGCGCAGCCGCAGCGCAGCGTGGCCTGCTTCACCGGCGACGGCAGCCTGCTCATGAACATCCAGGAACTGGCCACCGCGGCCGAGTGCGGGGCCAACGTCAAGGTGATCCTGATGAACAATGCGTCGCTGGGCCTGGTGCACCAACAGCAAAGCCTCTTCTACGGCCGGCGCATTTTCGCCTCGCAGTACCAGCACATGCCCGACTTCACGGCGCTGGCACGCGCCTTCGGCCTCATGGCCGTGGACCTGGACACCGAACCTGACCCGCGCTACGCCCTGGCCGAGGCGCTGCGCGCGCCGGGCGCCACGCTCATCCACGCCGGCATCGACGTGGAACAGAAGGTGTATCCCATGGTTCCGCCGGGGGCCGCCAACCGCGACATGTTGGACCACCCGCAGGACACGGCGATGTGCGACGCCTGAACGCCAGCCGAGAGTGGCGCGGCCGTCTACGCCGCACCGCTCGCGACGAAGTGCGGATTCTCATACCCCGGTTTTCCGTACCCCAGTTCCGAGCCGTCCAGGGTGCGCACCCGCCCGCCCGCCGCGCGCAGCACGGCGTGGCCGGCGGCGATGTCCCATTCCATGGTGCGCCCCAGGCGCGGATACAGGTCGGCCTCGCCGGCGGCGATGCGGCACAGCTTGAGTGAAGAGCCGCAGCGCTGAATGCCGGCCACCTTGCGGCCGTCCTTGGCCAGAAAGGCCTGGAGCGCGGCCTCGTCGCCGTGCGAGGCGCTGGCCAGCGCGATCAGTCCTTCGGCGGGCGGGCGCCGCGCGTGGATGGCATGGCGGGCGCCGCCGTCCTTGAGCGGGTATTCCCGCCCATTTTCCCTATAAGCGCCCAGCCCCTCGCCGCCGAAATACAGGTCGTCGAGTGCAGGGATGTACACCACGCCGAGCACCGGTGCGCCGTTCTCGATCAGCGCGATGTTCACGGTGAATTCGCCGTTGCGCTTCACGAACTCGCGCGTTCCGTCCAGCGGGTCCACCAGCCAGAAGCGCGCCGTCGGGGGCGGCAGGCCGTCCTTGGAGCAGGCTTCCTCGGACACGGCGGGAATGTCCGGCGCCAGCGCGGCCAGGTGCGCGAGAATCACGCGCTCGGCGCGCTCGTCGGCCTCGGTCACGGGCGAATCGTCGGCCTTGCCGCGCACGGCGAAATCGGATTCGTACACGCGCATGATTTCCGTGCCGGCGCGGCGCGCGACGCCGAGCAGTGCTTCGAGCAGCGCCTGCCTGCGCTCGGCCTCCAGCGGCGTCACCGGCGCGAGCGGCAAGATGGCGTCCGCCGTCATAGCGACGGCAGGATGGTGACGCGCAGCTCCGCCAGGCCTTCGATGCTGGCCACCAGTTCATCGCCCGGTTTGGCCGCGCCCACGCCCGCGGGCGTTCCGGTGAAAATGACATCGCCCGGTTCCAGCCTGTAGTAGCGCGACAGGAATTCGATCTGCTCGGGGACGCTCCAGATCATCTGGTCAATGTTGTCGTCCTGCTTGACCTGGCCGTTCACGCTGAGGGCGATGCGCGCCTTGGCCGGGTGGCCGATTTTCTCGGCCGGCGACAGCGCGCCGATGGGCGCCGCTTGGTCGAAATCCTTGCCGAAGGTCCAGGGGCGGCCCTTGTCCTTGCCCACTTGCTGCAGGTCGCGCCGCGTCATGTCCAGCCCCACGGCGTAGCCCCAGACATGATTCGAAGCCTGTGCGGCCGCAATGTTCCTGCCGCCTCGCGCCAGCGCTACCACCATTTCGGTTTCCCAGTGGTAGTTGCTGCTGCCGGGCGGATAGCCCACCTGGCCGGTGTGCCCCTCGGGCACGGCCACGGCATCGTGCGCGGCCTTGGAAAAGAAGAACGGCTGCTCACGGCCGTCGCCGCCCATTTCCTTCTGATGTTCGGCATAGTTTCGTCCAACACAGAAAATTCTTCTTACAGGAAAGCGGGACGAACTGTTGCGGACAGCCAGGGAAGGGATATCCCAGCCGGAAATGACGTAGGGGGTGCTCATGGCGGCGCCTCGCGCGAATGACCGGGTCCAGACTCGAACATTCGGCCATTTTCGCAGGAATCACCGCGCTTCGTTAGCCCCTGCGGGTGCCGGAGCGATCTGCGCACAGCCTGCTCGAACCGTACGAAGGCCGGCTATAAGGCCAGATGACCAGGGTGGGAATTCCGGGGATGATTTGCACCCGCTGCCGCCCAAAGAAAAAAGGGCCGGACAAGCCGGCCCTTGCTGCTGAAGAAGAAAGGTTGGTTAGTAGTTGTAGGCGCGTTCGCCGTGGTCGGCGAGGTCCAGGCCTTCTTCCTGGGCTTCGTCGCTGGCGCGCACGCCGATGGTCACCTTGAGGATGAACATGATGACGAAGGCCACCACGCCCGACCACACCAGCGTGATCACGATGTCGTAAAGCTGGGACACGATCTGCGCCCCGGCGTCGAAATCGCCCACCTTGTTGGCCACGTAGTCGTAGACGCCGGTGCCGCCGTACTGGGGGTTGACGAAGATGCCGGTGCCCAGAGACCCGAGGATGCCGCCGATGCAGTGCACGCCGAAGGTGTCGAGCGCGTCGTCATAGCCCAGCCATTGCTTGATCTTCGTCACGGCGAAGAAGCAGACGATGCCGGCCACCGCGCACACGACCAGGGCGCCCATGGGCCCCACGAATCCGGCCGCTGGGGTGATGGCCACCAGACCCGCGACGATGCCGGAGCAGATGCCGAGCAGGCTGGGCTTGCCCTTCACGATCCACTCCACCAGGGTCCAGGCGCAGCCAGCCACCGCCGGTCCAAACAGGGTGTTGAAGAAGGCGATGCCGGCGGCGCCCGTGGCTTCCAGGGCCGAGCCCGCGTTGAAGCCGAACCAGCCCATCCACAGCATGCCGGTGCCGATGGCGGTCATGATCAGGCTGTGCGGCGCCATGGGCGTCTTGCCGAAGCCGTTGCGCTTGCCCAGCATGATGGCGCACACCAGCGCGGCGATGCCCGAGTTGATGTGCACCACCGTGCCGCCCGCGAAGTCCAGCGCGCCCTTCTGGAAGATGAAGCCGGCGTGGGCGTTCGCTTCTTCAGCAGCCTTGGCCGTGGTGTAGGCGTCGGGGCCGTCCCAATACCACACCATGTGCGCCACCGGCAGGTAGGCGAACGTGAACCACAGGATGGAGAAGATGATCATGGCCGAGAACTTGAAGCGCTCGGCGAAGCCGCCGCAGATCAGCGCCACGGTGATGGCCGCGAAGGTGAGCTGGAACATGCAGTACACGAAGTCCGGCAGGTACTGGCCCTTGCTGAAGGTGGCCGCCACGGCGGTGGCCGGGTCCTCGCCCAGCATGAAGAGCTTGTCGAACGACCCGATGAACGGCCCTCCCGCGGTGAACGCCAGGCTGTAGCCGTAGATCACCCACAGCACCGCGATGACGCAGAAAATCGCGAAGCTCTGCATCACGGTGGACAGGGCGTTCTTGGTGCGCACCATGCCGGCGTAGAACAGCGCCAGGCCGGGCACGGTCATGAACAGCACGAAGGCCGAGGAGGTCATCATCCAGGCCACGTCGCCCTTGTTGCAGTCGAAGCCCTTGTCGCCGCACTTGGGCGCGGCAGCGGGGCCGGCGGGAGCCGCAGCAGCAGCGGCGGCAGGTGCGGCAGCGGCCGAAGCTGCGGCGGGTGCTGCGGCGGGTGCTGCGGCGGGTGCTGCGGCCGCCGAGGCGGCAGCCGGCGCCGCCGCGGCGTCGGCGGGCTTGTCTTGCGCGAAGGCGGGCGTGGCCAGCAGCGCCGCGCCCGAGAGGGCGGCCATGGCCACCCAGCCGAGTAGTTTTCTCATCATGAAATCTCCCTTACAGCGCGTCCGCGCCGGTCTCGCCGGTGCGGATGCGGACAACTTGTTCGAGTTCGAATACGAAAATCTTGCCGTCGCCGATCTTGCCGGTGTTGGCCGATTTCTCGATGGCTTCGATGACCTGGTCCAGCATGTCGGCCTTGACGGCGGCCTCGATCTTCACCTTGGGCAGGAAATCGACGACATACTCCGCGCCGCGGTACAGCTCGGTATGCCCTTTTTGCCGGCCGAAGCCCTTGACTTCGGTCACGGTGATGCCTTGCACGCCGATGGCGGACAGGGCTTCGCGCACCTCGTCGAGCTTGAACGGCTTGATGATTGCCGTAACGAGTTTCATGACTGCTCCCAAAAAAAATCCGAAGAAAAGGGGGGCGGCCCCGCCCCCCTGTTTCTGGTGAAACGGCTTAGAACGTCTTGGTGACGGACAGGACGACCGTGGTGTCGCCCGTGTTCGTTTCATGCAAGGTGCCGCTGCCATCGGTCGTCACGAGGCGGTAAAACGGCTTCTTGCCGTCCGTGCCGATCACGGCCGCGCCCCAGGTCACGCCAGCCCAGTCCTTGGTGATGCCGAGCTTGTAGTCCGAATAGTTGAACTTGCCGTAGTTGGCCACCCATTGATGGCCCCAGTGCGCCTGCAGGTTCCAGGTCGGAGCCAGTTCCCAGGCGCCCGACAGGTCGAGGTAGCCCGAGCCGTGCGAACCGCCGTTGGCCGGCGCGCAGCCATCGGGCGCGTTGGCGGGCGTGTAGGCAATGCCCGGGGTGTTCTTGCTCACGCCGCAGAAGTTCGCGCCGTTGGTGTTCTGGTTGTAGCCGAAGAAATTGCTCAGGCCATAGGAGTACTTGGCCGTGAACCACTTCCAGTTGACCGAGCCGTAGATTTCGTCGTTGGTGAACTTTTCCTGGGTCGGTATGAACCACTTGGCGCCGGGATACCAGTAGCGCAGGAAGCCGACATCGAAGGCGAAATCGCCGAAGCCGAACTTGTAGCCTGCATAAGTGTCAATCTCCTGGCTGCCGCCGGCATACGTTGGTCCGCCCGCCGCCAACTGGTTGCCATAGACGTTGGAGGACCAGATGCCGGCATAGAAGCCGCTCGAATGGGAGTAGTCGAAGCCGCCCTGGATGGCGGGTTCCTTGTTGGTCTGTGAAATGCCGCGGAACCGGTAGTCGGTGAACAGCCCGACGTTGGCGGTGAAGGTATGCGGCGAAGCGGGGGCGGCAGCCGGTGTAGCCGCTTGGGCGAATACGGATGTCGGCGCGGCAATTGCCGCGGCCACTGCTGAAGCGAGGAGGAGTTTTTTCATTGTTGACCTTTCAGGGGTTGAAAATGGAGCACATGACCCCTCAGCACGCCGCGTGCCAGATTTATTACCAATGCAAATCAATGAGATAGTCATCTCAGATCACGATTGATATAGACCTCTGCACAAGCATGGTGCACCACCCCCGAGCAGCGCACCCTTTTGGGGTGCGCACGGACCATGTGTCAGGAAAGTGTCAGTCGAGGAATGGAACAGCCGGGTGATACACTTTTTCCATGCAAACCGCCCCCCTTAACGAAATTGCCGCGAAGCTGTCTTCGCGCATCAACGAGCTGGTGGCCAACAGCCCCGCGCGCGACCTCGAGAAAAACATGGGGCTCATGCTGGGGACGTTCTTTTCCAAGCTCGACCTCGTGACCCGCGAGGAATTCGACATCCAGGCCAAGGTTCTGGCCCGCACCCGCGAAAAGCTCGAAGCGCTGGAAGCGAAAATCGCCGCGCTCGAAAAACAGCCGCCGAACACCACCCGGCCGTAGCGTGTCCCATCGCCGGCGACGATGCCCGGCGCAGCAGGTCAACCCCGGTGCGTGCTCGGCCGTTTCATTGGGCCACCCCCCGGAATAAAACGCCATGTCGCTTGCCGTGTTGCACAGTCGCGCGCTGGCGGGCGCGGCCGCACCCGAAGTCACTGTCGAAACGCATCTGGCCAACGGCCTGCCCTCCTTCACCATAGTGGGCCTGCCCGAGGCGGAAGTGCGCGAGGCGCGCGACCGCGTGCGCGCCGCCATCCAGAACGCGCGCTTCGAGTTTCCCGCCCGCCGCATCACCGTGAACCTCGCCCCCGCCGACCTCCCCAAGGAAGGCGGCCGCTTCGACCTGCCCATCGCATTGGGCATCCTCGCCGCCTCGGGCCAGATTCCCTCGGCCCAACTTCACCAATATGAATTCGCCGGCGAACTGTCGCTCACCGGGGACCTGCGCCCGGTGCGCGGCGCCCTGGCGGTGACGGCCGCCGTGGCCAGTGCCGCCGCTGCATCCGGCGGCGCGCAGCGCACCTTCGTGCTGCCGGCGGCGAGCGCCTCGGAAGCCGCGCTCATTCCCGGCACGCGCGTGCTGTCGGGCGCGAGCCTGCTGGCGGTGTGCGCCCACCTCGCCGGCCAGGAAGCCTTGCCCGAGGCCGCTCCGCCCGCCACCGGGGACGAGCCGCGCTATCCCGACATGGCCGAGGTCAAGGGCCAGGTGGCCGGCAAGCGTGCCCTGGAGATCGCCGCCGCGGGCGGCCACAGCGTGCTCATGATCGGGCCGCCCGGCACGGGGAAGTCCATGCTGGCGCAGCGCTTCCCCGGCATATTGCCGCCGCTCGACACTGCCGAGGCCATCGAGAGCGCGGCCATCCAGTCGCTGGCCGCGCACGGCCTCGATGCCGGTCGCTGGCGCGTGCGCCCGTTCCGCTCGCCGCACCACTCGGCCTCGGCCGTGTCGCTGGTGGGCGGCGGCGCCGATCCGCGCCCGGGCGAGATCTCGCTCGCGCACAACGGCGTGCTGTTCCTCGACGAGCTGCCCGAGTACAACCGCGACGTGCTGGAATCGCTGCGCGAGCCCCTGGAGACCGGCCGCATCCACATCTCGCGCGCCAGCCGCCACGCCGTCTACCCCAGCCGCTTCCTGCTGGTTGCGGCCATGAACCCCTGCCCCTGCGGTAACCTCGGCCACACCGCAAAAGCCTGCCGCTGCACGCCCGACCAGATCGTGCGCTACCGCCGGAAAATATCGGGGCCGCTGCTTGATCGAATCGATTTAAGGATAGAGATTCCCGCTTTGCCCGAGGGCGACCTGCTGCAAAAGTCCTCGGGGGAATCTTCGGGCGTCATACGCGAACGCGTCGCCGCGGCGAGGCAAAGGCAGATTGAACGGCAAGGCAAGATCAATGCGCTCCTCTCGCCCAAGGAGATCGAGCAGCATTGCGGGCTGGATGCGGCAAGCGAGAATCTGCTGAAGCAGGCGATCGCGCGACTGGGGCTGTCGGCGCGGTCGTTTCATCGCATCGTGAAGGTGGCGCGGTCGATTGCGGACCTCGCGGGCGAGGCGGCCATCAGGTCGAGCCATGTGGCGGAGGCCATACAGTATCGGCGCGGAATGGAGGAGGGGACGTGAAGAAAAACGTGGTCTGTCCCTAATTACCCCTCTCCGATCGGACGACGGTGTACCTGCGCGGTGGAGAAACGTATTCCGAGGATGACGCAGCGATTTACGCTGCTTACATTCTGGTGCACGAATTGGGACACCAATTGTTCCATTTTGGTCATCCCTTCGGCGCAAAGGCGTGTGTCATGAATCCCACGCCGTTGCTGCATTTCAGGGATTGGGTCAAAGGTCTGTCGCCTCGCGACTGTCCTATAGGCAGTAGTAACGCCATGAAGCCGGGAGCGGTCAATTTCGCCCTGATGAAGCAAAATCAATGAAGATAAAGTGGCCTGGGTTCCAGTCCAGCAAGACCCCAAAGGGCGTGCCGCAAAAGGCGGACCAGAGATACTTGCGCCAGCATTCTCGTAGAGAGCCCCAACCGACGGACCGACGAACTGTTGTCGCTATTAGTTAGGCGCCATAAGGGCAATCTATCAGCATGACTCAGATCATCGAACCAAGAACAGGGCGTCTTCAACTTCGTCAGTGGGTACCCAGTGATCGCGACGCATTTGCCGCCATGTCCGCAGACCATCAAGTGATGGAGTACTTGCCAAGTACTTTGAGCCGACCGGAGAGTGATGCCGTTGCTGAAAAGTGCGAGGTACTGATCGCTGAAAGAGGGTGGGGAGTTTGGGTGGCCGAACTCCTTGAAACCAGAGAATTCGTTGGTATCGTCGGGCTGAATATCCCACGCGCCGATTTGCCCGCCTCACCTTGCGTGGAAATCCTTTGGCGGCTTGCCCGATCGCAATGGGGGCAGGGATATGCCACAGAAGCCGCTGCCGCTGCCCTCAAAGTAGGATTTGAGCGGCTCGCTCTACAAGAAATCGTTTCCTTTACCGTAATGAGCAATCATCGCTCACGTGCGGTTATGGAGAGGATCAACATGGTCGATACCGGCGTGACCTTCGAACACCCGGATGTGCCGGAGTCCAGCCGCTTGCGTAAGCACTGCTTGTATAAAATTTCACGAGAAAGATGGGCGGATGGCCTCGGCACCCGCCCGGGGCATCCGTCATAACCAGTGAACCCGAACCCTTCTTGCCTATGCGCGACTTTGGTTTGGTGATATTCGACTGTGACGGCGTACTCGTAGACAGTGAGCGCATCAGCAACCGCGTGTTCTGCGGCATGCTCAACGAACTCGGTTTGGGCGTCACGCTTGAGGACATGTTCCAGCACTTTGTCGGCCTGTCGATGCCGCAGTGCGTGCAGTTAATCACCGACATGTTGGGCAAGCCGCCGCCGCAAGACTTCGTGGAGAGCCTTCGCAACCGAACAGAGCTGGCGTTAAAGGAGCAGGTCACGCCAATTTCAGGCGTGCCGGAGATGCTCGACAGAATTAAAGTTCCGTTCTGCGTGGCGTCGAGCGGAAGCCACGATAAGATACGCCTTACCCTCGGCGCAACAGGATTGCTTGATAGGTTCGCAGGCAGAATCTACAGCGTGGCCGACGTCAACCGACCCAAACCCGCTCCCGACGTCTTCTTGTACGCGGCGCACCAGATGGGCGTAAATCCAGTCAATTGCGTAGTTATCGAAGACACACCTACTGGGGTGCGTGCTGGGGTGGCGGCGGGAATGTGCGTACTTGGGTTCTGTGCCAATACTCCTGCGATTCGCCTCAAAGAGGCAGGAGCACATGCGGTCTACGAAGAAATGCGCTACCTGCCAAGGCTCTTGCAGGACGCGATCCTCTGACCTGAACGATGGAGAAGCTGCCCTTACCAGAGGTAATGACCACCACGCGGCTCAAGCTGCGGCCACCCGCGATCTCCGATGCCGGCGCGATCTTCAGCGCTTATGCGCAGGACCCGG
>DATNCF010000244.1:0-3108 GCA_035571675.1 Burkholderiales bacterium
TACACCAAGGAGGACATCGAGCGCATTTCCGAGCAGTACGCGGCCGAGACGCGCCGCGGCGCCGAGACGCGCTACTGGGAGGACGTGCAGGTGGGCGAGCAGTTGCCGCCCGTGCACAAGGGCCCGCTCACCATCCGCGACGTGGTGGGCTTTCACATCGGCTGGGGCTTCGGCCAGGCCTACGGCACCAGCCCGCTGGGCTATGCCTGGAAGCTGTACCGCAAGATGCCGGCGTTCTTCTCCACCGACGAGTACGGCGTGCCCGACGTGGTGCAGCGCCTGCACTGGGACCAGAACCGCGCCGTGGAGCTGGGGCTGCCTGCGCCGTACGACTACGGCACCATGCGCACCAACTGGCTGGGCCATCTCATCACCAACTGGATGGGCGACGACGCCTGGCTGTGGCGCCTCAAGACCCAGGCGCGCGCTTTCAACTTCATGGGCGACTTGACCACCTGCACGGGCGAGGTGGTGGACAAGCGCGTCGACAACGGACGCTACGTGGTGGACCTCAAGGTCGCCGCCACCAACCAGCGCGGGCAGGTGTCCAGCCCCGGCAGCGCCACGGTGGTCTTGCCTTCGCGCGCCAGCGGTGCCATCCTGCTGCCTGTGCCCGCGCAGGCGCTCACCGAGCGCGGCGCGAACATGATGGCCGAGGCCGTGCAAAGGTTGAGAAAATCGGCCTAAGCAAGGGCGCTCAGCCGCAGCTTCCCCGCAGCCACAGTTTTCATCCGGGCCCTCCGCAAGGAGGGCGCTGCTTCAGAAACTCAAAAGGAGGGTGTTATGAAGTACAGGCTGTTGAAAGTGGGCGCCGCGGTGCTGGGCGCATTGGCCCTGGCCCATGCGGCCTCGGCGCAGATCCCGGACCGCATCCGCATGGGCATGCTGGGGGCGGTGTCGGGGCCGGGCGCGGCCACCGACGCCTCGGTGATCGCGGGCGTGCGCTTGGCGGTGAAGGAAATCAATGCGGCCGGCGGCATCGCCGGCAAGCCCATCGACCTCGTGGTGGGCGACTCGCAGAGCGATCCGACGGCGTCGGTGACCGAGGTGCGGCGCCTGCTCGGGCCAGAGCACATCCACGTCCTGGTCGGGCCGTTCTCCAGCCAGATCACGCTGGCCACGGCGCCCGTCCTGAACGAGGCCAAGATCGCCAGCATTTCCACCAGCGGCTCCTCCGCGCTGACGCCGCAGGTGGCCCAGTACCACTTCAGCATCATTCCCACCTCGGACGTGCAGGTCATCGCCATGGTGAACTACGCCGTGGACGTGCTCAAGGCCAGGAACCTGGCGTGGATCGGCGACAACGGCGGCCAGGCCAAGACCGGCCTCGAAGCCGCCCGCGCGCAGGCCAAGGCGCGCGGCGTGAACCTCGTGGCCGAGCAGGAGTTTCCTTTCCGCGCCAATGACGTCACGCCGCAGATGCTGAACCTGCGGCGCGCCAATCCCGACGTGGTGCTGATGTGGCCCAGCACCGGCGAAGACCATGCGCTGGTGGTGAAGGGCCGCGACGACCTGAACTGGAAAGTGCCCATCGTCAACGGCGGCGGCACGGCCATCCAGGTGGCGCCGGCGGTCAAGGTGTATGCCGACGCCTTCAAGGGCATCCCCAGCACCATGCTGAAAAGCTGGACCTATTGCCCCAACGATCCCATGGGCGGCGGCGAGCTGGTGAAGTTCAAGGAGCGGCTCAAGGCCGACACCGGCGACACCTTCTCCAAGCTCGCCCCCAACTATTCGGCCTGGACTTATGACGCCGTGTACATGTTCAAGGCCGCCATCGAAGGGGCGAAGACCGTGGA
The DNA here is from genome assembly GCA_035571675.1 of Burkholderiales bacterium. Taxonomy (GTDB): domain Bacteria; phylum Pseudomonadota; class Gammaproteobacteria; order Burkholderiales; family SG8-39; genus CAIYPG01. Next base: position 1,800 of record DATNCF010000244.1, read on the forward strand.
CGGGCCCACCTTGACCAAGTGGATCGAGCAGAATTCCTCCAAGGTCAAGGGCATCAGCGGCTCTTTCGCCGCCAGTCCCGCCAACCACTTCGTGTTCTCCGACCCCAACGCCATCGGCATGGTGGCGGAAACGGACAAGCCGCGGGCGGACGGGTATTACAAGCGGATCAGCGGCTGCTGAGCATAGCTCGGGCCGCAAATCAAAAGCCCGGCATTTGCCGGGCTTTTTTCTTTCGTCGCTCCCGCAAGCGGGAGTCCGGGTTGCAAGGGATTCCGGGTCGCGCCGTGCGCGTCCGGAATGAACGTCTACAGCCGTTCGACAATGGTCACATTCGCCATGCCGCCGCCCTCACACATGGTCTGCAACCCGAACCGCTTGTTGCGGTTTTTCAGCGCATAAACCAGCGTCGACATGAGCTTGGTGCCGCTGGCTCCGAGCGGATGCCCCAAGGCGATCGCCCCGCCGTTGACGTTCAGCTTCGCCGGATCCGCATCGGTGGCCTTCAGCCACGCCAGCGGCACGGGGGCAAACGCCTCGTTGACCTCGAACAGGTCGATGTCGTTGATGGACATCCCGGCCTTTTTCAGCGCGCGCTTGGTGGCATTGAGCGGCGCTTCCAGCATGATGACCGGGTCTTCTCCGATGACGCTCATGTGGTGGATGCGCGCCAGGGGCGCGACGCCCAGGGTCTTCAGGCCGCGCTCGCTCACCACCATGACACCCGATGCGCCGTCGCAGATCTGGCTGGCGCTGGCGGCGGTGATGCGGCCGCCTTCGCGCAACAGCTTCACGCCGGAAATGGACTGCAGCGAAGCGTCGAAGCGAATGCCTTCATCCACGTTGTGGACTTCGTCGCCCTTGTCGGTCCTGATGGAGATGGGGAGGATTTCATCCTTGAAGGCGCTGGCGCGCGTGGCGGCGATGGCTTTCTGGTGGCTTTCCAGCGCGAACTGGTCAAGGCGTTCCTTGGACAGGTTGTGCTTCACGGCAATGGCTTCGGCGCCGTCGAACTGGCTGAACTCGATGCCGGGATAGCGCTTCTGCATGGCCGGGCTCATGTAGCTGCCCAGGCCCTTGACCGTGGCCGAACTGAACATGGGCGTGCGGGTCATGCTTTCCACGCCGCCGGCGATGACCACGTCCATCTGGCCGGCCATGACGGCCTGGGCGGCGAAATGCAGGGTCTGCTGCGAAGAGCCGCACTGCCTGTCCACCGACGTGCCCGGCACGCTTTCGGGAAAGCCCGCCGCCAGCACCACGTTGCGCGCCACATTGGTGCTCTGCTCGCCCACCTGGCTGACGCAGCCG
>DATNCF010000245.1:0-10226 GCA_035571675.1 Burkholderiales bacterium
CAGGAAGAAATCAGCCGCCTGGGCAAAAAGATCCCCGTGTTCGCCCCCGGCGACACGGTGATCGTCAACGTCAGCGTGGTCGAGGGCGAACGCAAGCGCGCCCAGGCCTACGAGGGCGTGGTCATCGCCAAGAAGAACCGCGGCCTGAACTCTTCCTTCACCGTGCGCAAGATTTCCTCGGGCGAGGGCGTGGAGCGTACTTTCCAGACCTACTCGCCGCTGATCGCCTCCATCGAGGTCAAGCGCAAGGGCGCGGTGCGCCGCGCCAAGCTGTACTACATGCGCGGCCGCTCGGGCAAATCGGCGCGTATCCGCGAAAAAATCGTGGGCAAGGATTCGGCAGCCGCGGCGCAGTCGGCGGAATAAGCCGCCCACCGATCGCCGACAAACAAGGCAACAAACAGGCTACAAGCGGGCGCTTCGGCGCCCGTTTCATTTTGGGCCCGCGCCAAGCCGGTGTTCGCGCAATGGTTCGCGCAATGGTTCGCGCAATGGTTCGCGCAACGCTTCGCGAAACGCGGCGGCCCGAGGACGTGACAGCTTCGGCGGTGCGTTTGGAATAAGATAAGCACCCATGCGCCCGGAAATTGGGCGCATCGCCCTTTCCGGCCGCACGGAGGCGGACATGAACTTCAACACCATCGAAATCCTCGGCAACCTCGTGGGTTTCGACACCACCAGCCGCAGCTCCAACCTGGAACTGATCGAGTGGGTGCGCGGCTACCTCGACTGGCATGGCGTGGCCTCGGAACTGGTGGCCGACGACGCCGGCGGCAAGGTTAACCTGTACGCCACGGTGGGTCCGGGCAACCCCGGCGGGGTAATGCTTTCGGGCCACACCGACTGCGTGCCCGTGGACGGCCAGCCGTGGACCAGCGATCCCTTCGAACTGGTGGAGCGGGACGGGCGCTTTTTCGGGCGCGGTTCCGCCGACATGAAGGGCTTCATCGCCGTGGCGCTGGCGGCCGTCCCCGAGGCCAAGAACAAGGCCTTGAAGCGTCCGCTGCACCTCGCCTTCTCCTACGACGAGGAACTGGGCATGCTGGGCGCGCGGCGCCTGGCCCGGCACATCGCCGCCCTGCCGGTGAAACCCGCCACCTGCGTGGTGGGCGAGCCCACGGGCATGCAGGTGGTGGTGGCGCACAAGGGCAAGCTGGCCCTGACCTGCGAGGTCACGGGGCTGGAGGCGCATTCGGCGCTTACCCACAAGGGTGTGAACGCCATCGAGATCGCCGCCGAGCTCATTGCCGAGCTGCGGCGCATGGGCGCGCGCCTGCGCCAGGGGCCGCTCGACGCGGACTTCGACCCCCCCTACACCTCGGTGCACATCGGCACCATCGAAGGCGGCATCGCGCTCAACGTGGTGCCGCGCACCTGCCGTTTCAGTTTCGAGTTCCGCAACCTGCCCGGCGTGGACGCCGATGCGCTGCTGGCCGAACTGCAGGCCTACGCCGAACGCGAGCTGCTGCCGCACATGCGCGCCGTGCATCCCGGCGCCGGCATCACCTGGACGCCGCTGACCACGTATCCCAGCCTGGCCGGCGTGGGGAACACGCCGTTTTTCCGCGCCATGCGCGGGCTGTGCGGCTGCGAGGTCCGCGGCGAGGGCGGCAAGGTGAGCTTCGGCACCGAGGGCGGGTTGTACCATGAGCTGGGAATCGCCACCCTGGTGTGCGGGCCGGGCTTCATCGAGCAGGCGCACAAGCCCGACGAGTACATCGAGCTTGCGCAGCTCGAACGCTGCGAGCAGTTCATCGCCGACCTCATCGACAAGCAGTGCGTGGCCTAGCGGCGCCGCCGTCCCGACCGAGGCCGGGCCGAGGCCGGGCGGAGCCCGCCCTGCTAAAATAGGGGCCCATACCGACCCGGCCGAGGCTGGAAAGGCAGAGACATGAGCGCCATCAGCACCACAGCCGAAATCATCGCCGAGATCAAGGCCGGCCGCATGGTCGTGCTGGTGGACGAGGAAGACCGCGAGAACGAAGGCGACCTGGTCATGGCGGCGCAGTTCGCCACACCCGAGGCCGTGAATTTCATGGCCCGCCACGGCCGCGGCCTGATCTGCCTCACGCTCACCGAGGCGCGCTGCGCCCAGCTCAACCTCCCCCTCATGGTGTCGGACAACCGCGCCGCCATGGGCACCAATTTCACCGTGTCCATCGAGGCCGCCACGGGCGTCACCACCGGCATTTCCGCCCACGACCGCGCCCGCACCATCCAGGTGGCGGTGGCCCCGGGCGCCAAGCCTGACGACATCGTCCAGCCCGGGCACATCTTTCCGCTCATGGCGCAAAAGGGCGGCGTGCTGGTGCGCGCCGGCCACACCGAGGCGGGCTGCGACGTCGCCGCCATGGCGGGCCTGGAGCCTGCGTCGGTGATCTGCGAAATCCTCAAGGAAGACGGCAGCATGGCGCGCCTGCCCGACCTGCTGGAGTTCGCGAAAATCCATGGCCTGAAGATCGGCACCATCGCCGACCTCATTCGCGAGCGCAGCCACAAGGAGTCGCTGGTGCGCCGCATCTCCGAGCGCGAAATTCAGACGCCGTTCGGCCCCTTCCGCCTCGTCGCCTACCTGGAAAAGGCTTCCAGCGAAGCGCACCTCGCGCTGGTGCGCGGCGAGATCCATTCCGAGCACGAAACCCTGGTGCGCATGCACGGGCCGCTGTCGGTGGTCGACCTGCTCGAAGCCGAATCGGCCGTGCACAGCTGGAGCGTGACCCAGTCCCTGGAGCGCATCGCCAAGGAGGGATCCGGCGTTATCGTGCTGCTGCATTGCGTCGAGTCCACGGCCCAGTTGCTGGACCACGCGGCCGAGGCGCCGCGGCGCCGGCCGCAGCTGCGCTCCGAGCAGCTCACCACCGGCATCGGCGCGCAGATCCTGCGCGATCTCAACGTGCGGCGCATGCGGCTGCTTGCCGCGCCCCGGAAGTTCAGCCTGGCGGCGTGGGAGCTGAGCATTACCGGATTCCTGGAGCCGGCGAAGTCGTCATAGCAGACAGCAGTTTGATGTTCCGGCATCCGCCGGTTCACCCGTTACACGTTGCCCTCTCCTTCGGAGAGGGGGAGTAAAAGCCCCCGCATGAACACCATCGAACCCAAACTGGCCGGACGCGGGCTTCGTGTTGCGATTGTGCGTGCCCGTTTCAACGAGAGAGTCGGTTCGGCCATGCTCAAGGCTTGCTTGGCGAAGCTCGTTGAACTTGGTGTGCAGGACGGCGACATTACTGTGTGCTCTGTGCCCGGGGCGCTGGAGGTGCCGCTCACGCTCAAGCAGCTCGCCGCCACCAGCCGCTTCGACGCCATGGTGGCGCTGGGGGCGGTGATCCGGGGCGAGACCTATCACTTCGAGATCGTGTCCAACGAGTCGGCGGCGGGCATTCTGCGCGTGCAGCTCGACAGCGGCATTCCCATCGCCAACGGCATTCTCACCACCGAAAACGACGAGCAGGCCGACGTGCGGGCGGGCGTGAAGGGGGCCGAGTGCGCCGAGGCCGCGGTGGAAATGGCCAACCTCGGCAAGGCCATCGGCGGGCCGGTGAAATGAAATCCGCTGAACAACCGCGATCCAAGCCGGGCGCGAAGAACGGCGCCCGGGCTCCGGGCGCAGCCAAGCCTGCGCAGAAATCCGCCCGGCGCCGCGCGCGCGAGTTCGCCCTGCAGGGCCTGTACGCCTGGCAGATGAACCAGGGCAGTGCCGCCGACATTGAGGCCGGGTTCGCGGCCGAGCAAGGCTTGAACAACGCGGGTTTCAACCGGGCCGACCGCGCGCTGTTTTCCAGCCTGCTCGCCGGCGCCATCCGCGAATCGGCCGAGCTCGAGGAACAGATGCGCCCGGCGCTAGACCGCGGCTTCGACGAGCTGTCGCCCGTGGAGCGCGCCGTGCTGCTGCTCGCCACCTACGAGCTGAAGCACGCGCCGGAGACGCCCTACCGCGTCATCATGAACGAGGCCATCGAACTGGCCAAATCCTTCGGTGGCACCGACGGCCACAAGTACGTCAACGGCGTGCTGGACAAGCTGGTGAAGACACTGCGGCCGCACGAATTTCCAGAAAGACCATAACAAGGGACGTCATTTCCGCTATCACAGGGATGATGCCGGACTACGTGAAGGTCCGCCGTGACTGAGTTTGAACTCATTAGCCGCTACTTCAGCCGTCCGGCTCCGTCCGCGGAGCTGGGTGTGGGGGATGACTGCGCGCTGCTGCGGCCGGCGCTGGATATGCAACTGGCCGTGTCGACCGACATGCTGGTCGAGGGCCGCCACTTCCTCGCCGGAACCGACGCGCGCCGGCTCGGCCACAAGGCCCTCGCGGTGAACCTGTCCGACCTCGCGGCCATGGGCGCCGATGCGCGCTGGGCACTGCTGGCCCTGGCGCTGCCGGCGGCCGACGAAGCGTGGGTGGCGGCGTTTGCCGAGGGCTTCTATGCGCTTGCGGCGCGGCACGGCGTGGAGCTGGTAGGCGGCGACACCACGCGCGGGCCGCTGTGCATTTCCATCACGGTGGTGGGCCAAGTGCCACCCGGCTTGGCGCTGCAGCGTGACGGCGCGCGCGCCGGCGACGACATTTGGGTATCGGGCACGCTGGGCGATGCCGCGATGGGCCTTGCCCACCTGCAGGGCCGCGTGACGCTGGCGCAAGAAGCCGCCCGGCATTGCGTCGACAAGCTGGAGGCGCCCCTGCCCCGCCTGGAACTCGGAGGCCGGCTGCGCGGTGTGGCTACGGGCGCCATCGACGTGTCCGACGGACTGGTGGCGGACTTGGGACACATACTCTCCGGGTCGGGGGTGGGCGCGCAGCTTGAACTGGACAGGCTGCCACGCTCTGCAGCGCTGGCAAGCTGCCCGGACGCGGCGCTTGCCGAGCAATGTCTGCTCTCGGGCGGTGACGACTACGAAGTGCTGTTTACCGCCGCGCCCGCGGAACGCAACGCCCTCGATACCCTCGCTGCTGAACTGGGACTGCCGCTGACGCGCATCGGCTCCATCATCGCCGGCCAGCCCACCGCGCGCGTCATGCGGGCCGATGGCAGCGAAGTCGCGCTTCCGCGCACCGGCTTCGATCACTTCGCCTCCTGATGGCCGCCACCCTCCGCCTCGACGGCCGCTTCCTGCTTTCCCACCCCGCGCATTTCATCGCGCTCGGCCTGGGCTCGGGCCTCGCGCCCAGTGCGCCCGGCACCTTCGGGACCCTGGCCGCTTTTCCCATCTACTACCTGCTGGATGCCGCCGTGCGCATGGCCGACCTGGGCGATGCGGGCCTGCTCGTCATCACGCTCTTATTCTTCGTTCTGGGCGTGTGGGCCTGCGGGCGCACCGGCCGCGACATCGGCATCGCCGACCACGGCGGCATGGTGTGGGACGAGATCGTGGCCTTCCTGCTGGTGCTCATCGTCGCGCCCGAGGGGCTGTGGTGGCGCGTGGCGGCATTCGTGCTGTTCCGCTTCTTCGATATCGCCAAGCCGCCGCCCATCCGGCATTTCGACCGGAAATGGAAGGGCGGCTTCGGCGTCATGTTCGACGACATACTGGCGGCGTTCTACTCTCTGCTGGTGCTGGCGATTGCGGCGCGTTTCATTCAATATTGAGGACGGCGATGAAGCACGACACGCTTTCGACCCTGGCGGTGCTGGTGGGAACCAAGCTCAAGGAGCGCAAGTGGATGCTGGCCACGGCGGAGTCATGCACAGGGGGGTGGATCGGGCAGGAAATCACCGCTATCGCCGGCAGTTCGGACTATTTCGACCGGGGCTTCATCACCTACTCAAACGGCGCAAAACAAGAACTATTAGGAGTACCGCAGGCAACCATCGAGAAATTTGGTGCCGTGAGTGAGCAGACGGCGCAAGCCATGGCTGCGGGAGCGCTCAAGAATAGTGCTGCAGACGTTACAGTGTCCGTCACCGGCATTGCGGGCCCGGGTGGTGGTCAGCCTGGCAAGCCCGTGGGGACGGTCTGTTTCGGATGGGCGGTAAAGGGGCAGGAGCCCCAGAGCGCGACCAGGCAGTTCGATGGCGATAGGCAGTCGGTACGGAGGCAGTCAGTGATATTCGCGCTGCAGGGCGTGCTTGAACGAATTCCGCAGTAGGTTTACCTCTGCATCACGAAAGCTCCCCGCTCCGCGGGGAGAATTTCGGACGCACCGCACTGCGTGGTTCGAAGCCCGGTGATTCCAACCACTCCCCGCGGAGCGGGGAGCCTCGTGAAACGACCGCAGTCCTACACGAATCCTTCTATCAGTCTTGCCAATTCTTCAGGCTGGTCGTGGTGAATGTTGTGTCCTGCGTCAGCCACTCGTTCCACACCAGCTAAGTTCTGAAACGCCGACATCCTTGCTTCATATCTTTCTGTGTCGCGTGCCGCATTTTCCGCTGCGGATGATTCAGCTCCCTCGATCCACAGCACTGGCGCGGAAACCTGCTTCCATATGGCCCGCAACTCCTCAAACTTCAACGACACCGGGGATATGAACTTGTGCGCCGGGTCGGCCCGTCTTACCACTGAACCGTCTTCTTCCTGTTGACCCCAATGCTGCACCAGGAACGCCGCACGCTCAGGTGTAAGCCGCGGGTTCTCGGCCATCATGCGTTCGGCGAAGTCTTCAAATCCATCGTATGGCCGCTGTTCTTCCCCGCGAACCAATTGCTGCAGCCACTTTCCGATGCGCCGCGGCGTTTCTTCAGGGCGAGACGGCGGCCCGCTGAACCCTTCCACGTTCACGAATTTTTTGATGCGCTTGGGCACCACTCCGGAATAAATGGATGCGGTGTTGGCGCCCATGCTGTGCGCCACCAGGATGGCGGGCAGGTCGGGCTCGAATTCGTCCAGGATGGCGTCGAGGTCGGCCACGAGGTCGAGCGACCAGTAGGTGTCCGAATGCGTCCATTCCGACAGGCCGTAGCCGCGCCAGTCCGGGGCGATGACGTGCCAGTCCTCCTTCAGCGCGTCCACGGTGAACTGCCAGGAGGCGGACACGTCCTGGAAGCCGTGCAGCATGAAGATTTTCGGCGCGCCTTCCTGGCCCCAGGTGCGGCAGTGGTATTTCAGGCCGCGCACGTCGATGAATACGGACTGGCTTTCTTTCATGGTCTCCTCGTTTGCCTGCTTATTGCCTCGGCCACATCATAACCAGTTAACCATTTTTCCCAGGAAGAACGGCTCACTTCCCTTTTCACCCGGGCCTGATAGAATCGCGCTCCCGCAGTGCCGCACAGCATTGCTACGTGCCGAATGGCCTTGAAGCAGAAAGGTTTTTTGGAGACCGCCATGTCCAAGTACGAAAAGACCTCGCGCATCACCGTCCCCGAGATTCGCGGCCGCAAGGGCAACGAGAAAATCGTCGCGCTGACGGCCTACACCGCGCCCATGGCGGCGCTGCTGGACGCGCACGCCGACCTGCTGCTGGTGGGGGATTCGGTGGGCATGGTGCTGCACGGCCTGCCCTCCACCGTGGGGGTGACGCTGGACATGATGATCCTGCACGGCAAGGCCGTAATGCGGGCCGCCACGCGTTCGCTGGTGGTGGTGGACCTGCCCTTCGGCAGCTACGAGTCCGGCCCGCAGCAGGCCTTCGCCACCTCGGCCCGCATCATGGCCGAGACCGGCTGCCAGGCCGTCAAGGTCGAGGCCTGCGAGGGCATTCCCGAAACCATCGAATTCCTCACCAAGCGCGGCATTCCCGTGGTGGGCCACGTGGGCCTGCGGCCCCAGGCCACCAACGTCGACGGCGGCTTCAAGGCCAAGGGCCGCACCGCCGGCGAGCGCGAGCGCATCATGGCCGAGGCGCGCGCCGTGGACGACGCCGGCGCCTTCGCCATCGTGGTGGAAGGCGTGGCCGCTGACCTCGCCGACGAGATCACCGCCGCCGTCAAGGCGCCCACCATCGGCATCGGCGCCTCGCCGCGCTGCGACGGCCAGATCCTGGTCACCGACGACATGCTGGGCCTGTTCGAGTGGACGCCCAAGTTCGTGCGCCGCTACGCCAGCCTGCGCGAGACCATCGACAAGGCCGCCGCGCACTATGCCGAAGACGTGAAGAGCGGCCACTTTCCGGGGCAGGCCGAGATCTATACCCTGCGCGCGCGCTGATAGAGCGGCGCCGGGGCAGCACCATGGCGGCGCCGTCGGAACTCGTCATCACCCGCCCGGACGACTGGCACCTGCACCTGCGCGACGGGCAGGCGCTTTGCGCGGTGTTGCCGCATACCGCAAGGCAATTTGCGCGCGCCATCGTCATGCCAAACTTGAAGCCGCCGGTCACGACAGTAGCTTTGGCGAAAAGCTACCGCGAACGCATTTTTGCCGCGTTGCCCAAGGGGGCGTCGTTCGAACCCCTCATGACGCTATACCTTACAGATTCCACATCGGAAGCCGAAATCCAGGCTGCGGTTGAAAGCGGGTTTGTAAAGGCCGTCAAGTATTATCCCGCCGGCGCCACCACCAATTCCGAGGCCGGCGTGACGAAACTCGAGCGCGCCTTCCCCGCATTGCAAGCCCTGGAAAAGCACGGGTTGCCGCTGCTGCTGCACGGCGAGGTGACCACGCCCGGCGTGGATGTGTTCGACCGCGAGAAGGTGTTCATCGACACCGTGCTGACGGAAGTGCGCAGCCGCTTCCCGGCGCTGCGCATGGTTTTCGAGCATGTCACCACGCGCGAGGCGGCGCAGTACGTCGTCGAGGCCCCCGATAACGTGGCCGCCACTATCACGGCGCACCACTTGCTGTACAACCGCAACTCGCTGTTCCAGGGCGGCATGCGGCCGCACTACTACTGCCTGCCGGTGCTGAAACGCGAGGAGCACCGCAGAGCATTGGTCGCTGCCGTGACAGGGGGCAGCCGCAAATTCTTCCTCGGCACCGACAGCGCGCCGCACGCGAAGCAGATGAAAGAGCACCTGTGCGGAGCGGCAGGATGCTACACCGCTTACGCCGCGCTGGAACTGTACGCCGAGGCCTTTGAAGCCGAGGGTGCATTGGACAAGCTCGAGGCCTTCGCTAGCTTCAACGGCCCGGACTTCTACAAGCTGCCGCGCAACAAGGACAAGATCACGCTCAAACGTGAATCCTGGCAGGTGCCCGAGGAATATCGCTTTGGATCGGAAACACTGGTGCCCTTGCGCGCAGGCGAGAAGCTCAATTGGCAGATGGCCTAGCAGAACCAGCAGGTTCGTCACCGGCGTTTGCAACGCTGGCGCGGTTGTTGACGCAATTGCCCGCCAAGCTTCCCGATGTTGAAGACCTCAACCGGCTCTTCGCAGGGCGCGTCATCAACGACCAGGGCGAGCCTTTGCGCTGCGTTCCGCCTTCTCCCCTGGATGACGATGGCTACGAGGCCCGCGTCTTGCGACGCGGGGAGTTGGCCGTGCGGCCGGACAACTGGCACGACGTGTTCAACGCGCTGGTGTGGCTGGCATTCCCGAAAACCAAGAGAGTCATCAACGCGCTGCACGTCGCGCACATGGAAACTACCGGCGCGGCAGCGCCGGGCCAACGATCAAAGAATAATATTCGAGGCACGGCCCGAGACGTCCTGACGATGTTCGATGAGGACGGCATCTTGGTGGCCAGTGCCGCCCCCGAACTCGCCACTCTGCTGACAAACTTCCAATGGAAACAGTTGTTCTGGGAGCGCCGGGAACAAGTCAAGGCGCGTATGGACTTTCATATTTTTGGCCATGCGCTCTACGACAAGATGCGCAACCCCTTCTTCGGTCTCACCGCCAAAGCCCTGATCATCCCAGTGGCGCCATCCTATTTCGCGCTCTCCATGGATGACCGCCTCGCCGAACTCGATTCCGCCGTCAGCGTGCTCTTGCGGAATTCTAAAACGCTGAGTTCCACAAGCTCGCTCGCTCCACTCCCGTTGCTGGGAATCCCTGGTTGGTGGACGGAAAATGAGCGGCCCGGCTATTACGACGATCAGCGTCAATTCCGTCCAAGGCGCGCGCTTGCTGCCCTTCGGTCAGGAAGCGGCCCTCGGCGCCCTGCGGTCGCCGAGGGCGTAAAATAGCTCCCGTGAAGCCAGCCGGATGGTCGCTGTGGACTTCGTCCGCAGAGGAAAGTCCGGGCTCCACAGAGCAGGGTGGCGGCTAACAGCCGTCCGCTATAAGCCGGGTTCTCCCGGCCCAAGGCGAGGAACAGGGCCACAGAGACGAGTCCTTGGGTGCGCAATCGGTGCCCAAGGGGTGAAACGCGGCAACCTCCACCCGGAGCAACACCAAATAGGC
>DATNCF010000246.1:0-8502 GCA_035571675.1 Burkholderiales bacterium
AGCAGCGCCGCCCGCCGTGCCAGGTCGGCGGGGTCGCACAGCTTGGTTTCGAACAGCGGGGAGGCGTGGGGCATGCCTCAGTATAGACTGCCCGCGCCCCGCGGTCAGTGGCGCCGAAGCCTTGTGACGCCGAGGTCAATCCTCGGCCGCACCGCGCCCGCGCTGGGCCTTGATGCGGCCGCGCTTGAGTTTGCTTTCCACGCGCCTTTGCTGTGAGGCGCGCGTCGGCTTGGTGGCGCGGCGCGCGCGCGGCACCACGACGGCTCGCGCAATCAGTTCCTCCAGGCGCCTGAGCGCGTCCTCGCGGTTGGCGTCCTGGGTCCGGTACTGCTGCGCCTTGATGATGATGTTGCCGTCGGCGGTGACGCGCTGGTCGGACAGCGCCAGCAGGCGGTCTTTCCAGGCCTGCGGCAGCGACGAGGCGCGGATGTCGAAGCGCAGGTGGATGGCCGAGGACACCTTGTTGATGTTCTGGCCGCCGGCGCCCTGGGCGCGCACCGCGGTCATCTCGACTTCGCCTGGCGCAATCCTGACGCCCGGCCGGGCGTGGTCGCGGAGCACGGTTTCCGCGACCTTGAGGCTACTTCGAGGCGGGTGCCGCTGCGGAGGCTGCGGTTGCGCCGCCCGGGTACTCGAATATGCGCACCACCTTGCGCACGCCGCTGATGCCGCGCGCGATTTCGGTGGCGTCCTCGGCTTCCTTCTGGCTCACGCTGCCCATGAGATAGACCACGGCGGCCTCGGTGACCACTTTCACGGCGGTGATGTCGAACTTGCCGGCCGCCACGTAAGCGGCCTTGACGCGGCCGGTGAGGTAGGTGTCGTTGGAGCGCGAAGCGAGCGAACTCGCCCCCGCCACCTGCAGCTCGTTCACCACGTTCTTCACCGAAGGCACGCCGGCCACGATTTTCTCGGCTTCGGCCTTGACCTGCTCGGTGGCCGCTTCGCCGGTGATCAGCGCGGTGTAGTTGTAGCTGGTCACATTGGCGTGAATCTGGTCGCGCAGCCGCTCGCCCAGCCGGTTGCCGGCGGTGAGCTCGATACGCTGGTCGCCCAGCACGGTGTCGGGCTGGCGCCGGTCGGCCGCGACCACCGCGGCGGTGCCCACGCCGGCGGCCACCACCGGGAGGCAGCCTTGCAGCAGCGCGGCGGTGGCCGAGAGCGATCCGGCCAGGAGCAGCAGGCGGGCCGCGCAGACCGCGCGGTTTGCGCCGCCGGTACCGGGTGAAATGGCTGGTCGGCTGTTCAATAAGGGGCTGGGGCTGTTCACTATTCGGCTCCAAGTAACAGGCAATCGATACCGTCGCACAGGCAGTGCAAGGTGAGGAGGTGTACTTCCTGGATGCGCGCCGTGCGCGAATGTGGCACGCAGACGTGAATGTCGCCGGCCGCGAGCAGCCGCCCGATGGCGCCGCCGTCCTTGCCGGTGAGGGCCACCACGCGCACTTCGCGCTCGTGCGCCGCCTGGATGGCGCGCGCCACGTTCTTGGAATTGCCGCTGGTGGAAATCGCGAGCAGCACGTCGCCGGCGTTACCGAGTGCGCTGACCTGCTTGGAGAATACCTGCTCGTAGTCGTAGTCGTTGGCAATCGAGGTGAGCGTGGAGGTGTCGGTGGTCAGCGCCAGCGCGGCCAGGGCCGGGCGCTCGCGCTCGAAACGATTGATGAGCTCGGCGGCGAAGTGCTGCGAGTCGGCGGCCGAGCCGCCGTTGCCGCAGGCCATGATCTTGCCGTTGGCGAGCAGGCACTGCACCATCGCCTCGACGGCGCTGGCAATGGGCTGGGCGATGACCTTGAGGGATTCGAGCTTGGCTTCGGCGCTGTCACGGAATTGCTGCTCGATGCGCGACAGGACGTCCGCGCCGTGCTCCGGGGAGGGCAGTCGCCCTGCGTTGGCGGTCTTGGTGTTCGGCATGCGTGAATTTTACCGAAATTTGTACAACGGCCCGTAATGCCGCTCTCCGCCAGATGGACAGGCGAACCGATTACAAGTTCACTTCATGTTTGTGCGGGAGGGTGGCGGGGCGCGGGGCGACTATTCCACGAACACCTCGAATTCCACGCGCAGGCGCGGATTGGGATGTTGGCGCAGGCGACTGATGCGCGCGCTGAGGGTGTCGCCCCGGTCAATGGCCCAGGCCAGGGTCTCGTTTTGGGCGCGCGGCACGTAGCCGAGCAGGTGGCCGTGCCAGCGCACCTGAATGGCGCGGGCGTCATGCGGATTGTCCGGTTCGCGCGAGAGTTCCAGGGCGTCGCCAGCCTTCATGTCGGCGAACCAGCGCGGCGCCTCGTGGTAGCGGAAGCCGGCCAGCGGCGAGCTTTGTATCAGTAGACGAACAGATGCGGGGCGGCCGGCGGGCCGGCCCGCGGCAAGGGGCGCGCTGCCCGGAGCGGCAGGGGAGTTGTCATCGGATGGAGCCGCGGCGGGCGCGGGCGCCTGCGCCGCGGCGCCGCCCCAGCCCAGGGTGAGCGCGAGCAGCAGGGCCGGAGCGGCGGTCAGGCGCCCGTGGCGTCGAAGGCGTTGCGAATCCATTCCAGGTCGCGGCCCCGCGGGTCCGACATGGCCACCACGTCGAAACGGCAGGGTTGTTCCGGCCGGCCGGCGAGATAGAGCCGCGCCGCGCTGAGCAGTTTCATGCGCTTCTTCGCGTCCACGCTGGCCGCCGCCCCGCCGTAGGCCGCGCTGCCGCGCAGCCGCACCTCGACGAACACCAGGCAATCGCCCTCGCGCAGCACCAGGTCCAGTTCGCCGCTGCGGCAGCGCCAATTGCGCTCCACCAGCTTCAGGCCGCGGAGTTCCAGCCAGGCCAGCGCCGCGGCTTCGGCGGCGGCACCGCGCGAAGCGCGGTCCATTTGGCGCGAAGCGCGGTCCATTGGGCGCGAAGCGCGGTCCGTTTGGCGCTGGGCGCGGTCCATTGGGCGCGCCGCGCGATCACCCTGCATGGGCACAGAAGGTTTACGCATGCGGGAAAGTAGTTTCAACGCGCCTGTGGGGCCCCGGTGTCTCCGCCCTGTCCATCCACGGCGACGCCGGCGTTGTTGACGAAGCTGGCGGCCAGGGGCTCGCGCGTGACCGTATGGCTGGCGAGGTCGCGCCGGCCGTCGTCCACGCGCACGCTGAGGGCCCCCGTGACGCCGTCCAGCGCGATGCGGCTGCCCGGCCGCGGCCCGGCCGCGAGCAGCGCGGCCAGCCGGCAGGCGTCGATGCCCAGGGCATACAGGCGCTGCAGGTCCGCGCCCAGGGATTCGGGCGGGCGCGGATAGACCATGACGGCCGGATGATCGGGTTGCAGCAGCCAGGGCATGTCCACGAAGCGCACGCCGCCCAGGTCGAGGTTGGCCACGCCATTGCGCTGGCCGTCGTTCACCTGCGAGGTGGCGTACACGGGCAGTGAATTGCCCAGGTAGGGCCGCGCCTGGCGGGCCTCGTCGGCGTCGGCGGCGAGGAACACGGCGTCGGGCCGCTCGCGCGAGGCGTCGGAAAAATGATCGCGGGTAAAGCGCGCGCGCATGGCCTCGAGGTCTGCGCCGCCCTGGAAAGTCTCGATGCGGGCGATGTATCCGCCGCGGGCGCGCCATGCCGCCGCGAACGCGGCCCCCGCGCGTGCTCCCAGCGGGCGCCGGGACTGCACCACGATCATGCTGCGCGCGTTCTCGCTCCAGGCCAGGTCCGCCACGGCGCGCGCCTCGGCCTCCAGCGGCAGGCCGAAGGTGTAGAAGCCGGGCGGCAGCTGGGCGCCCGGGCCGTCGCCGCTCACCGCGTCCACGGTATTGAGCGCCAGTGTGACCGGAGCGCCGGCTTTGCGGCCATTCCCGTTATTTCCACCGGGACCGCCCGGGCTGTTCGAGGCCGGGGAGCGCAGCAGCGAGCCCGCCAGCGCCGTGACCGCGTCGCGCGTCAGCGGGCCCACCACCACGGCGGCGCCGTGCCCGGCCGCGGCGTTCCATGCCTCGCGCACCGTGCCGGGCGAGGCATCGGTGCGGATCACTTCGCTGCCGCCGCGGGGCGCGGCCGTGGCCAGTGCCGCATCGCAGCCCTGCTGCACGGCATTGGCCGCCGGGGCGAAGTCGGCGGCGTTGAGGGGCAGCAGCAGGGAGATCAGCGGGGCCGGCGGCGGGGCCTCCGCGGGCGGAGCCGAGACCGAAGGCGGCGAAGGCGCGGGAACCGGCGCAATGGGTGTGGGCAGCGCGTCGGCCTGCGGCCTTGCCTGACCCTGCTGGGCCAAGCACAATGGCGAGCCCATGACCGCAACCAATGTCATCCAAGCCGCCGCGGCAGCCTTCAACGGCGGCGTGCGCGCGCCTACCACGTCCACGTTCGCGCGGACGGCGCCATGAGTTCGAAGCCGGGTGGGCGGGGTAAAGCGCATGGGGAGAAGGAAGCTGCCGGCTCCATCACGTCCGCGCGAGCGGATGAATCAATCGACCAGAATGCGGACCGGCCCGCGGGCGCGGCGGCGGGAACATTATATGTGGTCGCCACGCCCATCGGTAACCTGCAGGACATCAGCCTGCGCGCGCTGGCCATACTGTCGTCGGTTGACGTCATTGCCGCCGAGGATACGCGCAACACCGCCGTACTGCTCGACCGGCACGGCATCCAGGCCAAACTGCTCTCCCTGCACCAGCACAACGAGTCGCGCCGCGCCGACGAAGTGGCCGTGAAGTTGGGCGAAGGGCTGTCGGTGGCTTACGTCACCGATGCGGGCACGCCGGCCTTGTCCGATCCCGGATCGCTTTTGGTGGAACGGGTAAGGAGCGCAGGCTTCACGGTGGTGCCTATCCCGGGACCGAGCGCGGTGGTGGCCGCGCTGTCGGTGGCGGGTTTCGCGGGCACGGCGTTCCGGTTCGCGGGTTTTCTGCCCGAGCGGCAGGCGGCGCGGCGCAAAGCCATCAAAGAACTTGCCAATGAGACCTGCACGCTGGTTTTCTACGAGGCGCCGCACCGCGTGCTGGACGCCGTGCGCGATCTGGCGGAAGGGTTGCCGGGGGAGCGCGACATTGTGATCGCACGCGAACTGACCAAGCGGTTCGAGAGTGTACATCGGGGACCGCTCAAGGAAGCAGCGGCATGGATGGAGGCGGACGCGGACCGCCAGCGTGGGGAATTCGTGCTGGTGGTATCGGGGGCTTCGGAAAAAGCCGATCAAACCGATTTGGATGGCGTGTTGAAGCCGTTGCTGGCCGAGTTGCCGCTGGCGCAGGCGGTGAAATTGACCTGTGCCATCACCGGACGCAAGCGTGGCGAAGTATACGGCCGGGCGCTGGCATTGAAGCCGCGCTGACACTATCGCCGGACCGGCACCTCGGCGGTAAACACACTCTGCTCAAAATCGGTCACGGCGGCCTCGATGCGCACCGACCATTGTCCTGGTATGGACAGATCCCGCCCATCGTAGCGGTATTCATCGCCGGCCGATCGCAGCTTGCGCAGCAATGGCTCTACACCCGCGCCGGTGTTGGACAGTTCCAGCGACACATCCAAGGGTTTCAGGGTTTCACCGCTGGATTTCGACAGTCGCACAGAGATATGCGCGAGGCCGCTGGGATCGAGCCGTATGCTCAACCGCGCATGATTGCCATGGTCGTCGCTTATGGCGCGCTCGATGAGGGCGGGTGTCTGCGCGGCGGGCGGTTGCTGTTGTGCCAGCGTTGCGGCTGCGGCGATCACGGCGAGGCCGATGACGAATTCCAGCGCAATTGTTCGGCTTAGGGAAGTCGTGATCGCGCCTTGGTTGGGTGCGCGTGCCAGCCTCGGCATGAGTATGTAGCGGTTGCGTACCGCCAGAATCAGCAGCACCGCGACCAGGACCAGTTTCACGATGAGCGCGGTCACGTAGGCGCTGCCGGGTGTCAGCGCTTCCACCGTGCCGATCTGCAGGGCTGCCATGCAGGCGCCGGCAACGATGAGCAGCACCACTGCCGGGATCGCCAGCCGGGAAAAGCGAGTGAGCGAGTCCCGTGGCGAATTGCCGACGTTCTGTGTAGGCTGAAGTGAAAGCAGCAGGGGCGGCAATGAGCCGATCCAGAACGCCGCCACCAGTACGTGAATAATCCACGCGGGCAGGGCCAGCCAGCGCGGTTCCACGGTCGCGCCGTGTCCGGCTACCACGAGGCTGGCCGCTGCCGCGGCGAGGCCGATGAGAAGCAGGGCCGAAGCCGGGCCTCTGGTTACGGTTTGGGCGCCAAACCACAGCAGGATTAATGCCGGCACCGCGAACGCTGCCGAAAGGGCTCGCGTGCTTCCGATTCCCATCTGCCAGAGATTGGCGCCGAGCAGTTCCGCGGGCGCTGCACCCGCCATGAGGCCGCCCTGCAGGCCGATGGATAGCAATGCCGCGATCACGCCTCCGATCGCGCACCAGCCAGTTAATTGTGAAATTGTTCTTCGATGCTGCTGCGATGGCGGCTCAACCAGCAGGATGAACAGCGCTCCTCCGCTGGCAATCAGCAAGGCGGCCAATTCAATGGCCCGGTCGATGATGATGAGCGTATTCCATAAATCGTCCCGGGAATCCGCATCCGCCAAAGCGGCGTTCATTCCATTGGTCCCCGACGTCTTCCCCACGACAAAGGGAAACGCTCCCCCCACGACATGCGTGTCCGCCGATACAACCCGATAGCTCACCATGTAAGTGCCGGGCGGCAAAGGCTTCCCCAGCCGTATGGTGAGCCGGTTGTTCTCCGCGGAAATGTCAGCGGGCAAAGTGAGCGGCTTGCCATCCGCGCCCAGCACGCGGGCGAACACCGGGCTGATGGCCTCATTGAAGCGCAGGCTGACCTCGGCGGGCGATTGCGCCACCACGGCCCCGTCGCCGGGCTGGGCCGATTCCAGCACGGCGTGGGCGTGGGCCGCACTCGGGACCCAACCCAGCGCCAGCAGAAGCAGGGCGGCCAGCGCGCGCCCTGCAATCCGGTGCATCACTTCGCCCGCAGTTTCAATGCCGGGGCGGGCGCGCGCAGATCGTGCGACGACTTGCCGGGTTCGGGAACTTCGATCCAGCGCGTCGCGCCCTTGGCGCACTCCTGCACCACCGGAAAATACAGCGTGGTATCCGGGGCATCCGGCAGCTTCATCTGGATCTTGAACTCCTCGAACTGGTCGTCGGGCAGCGGGCCGCCGCTCCAGCTCACCTCGGTCACGCCCTCGGTGATCTTGCCGCCGTGGCCGTTGTCGATGGGCGTGGCGAGCTTTGATTTGACCGTGGCAAGCTTCCAGCCCGCGCGCCCTTGGGGCTTGACCGAGGTGACGCCGTCGGGAATGCGCACGCGGATTTTCACCGTGGGCGAACCCTCGCAGCCGTGCGGCACGGTGAATGTCGCCTTGTAGTAGCTGCCGGACGGTGCTTCACCACCATCCAGAGTGACATGAGCGAAGGCCATCGGGGAAAGAAACGCCGAAAACACCCCTCCCCAGAGGGGCGCGTGCAACTTGAATTGCATGATTGCTCCAAAAGCATGATGCGACAATCCGCGCTGCGCAGCAGCGCGCCTCGATCATCAGGCTATGGAAACAGGCGGGGCGCGCGAAAGGAATGAACCGAACGGCGTCGAAAGGGAAGGAGCGGAGGTCTCGCGCAAGGCGAGACGAAATAGGGCTTGGGTAACCGTGAGCGGCTGTGTCGCACCGGCGGAGGTCAATCCCGTCGCATGCCCGCCGGGACAATAGGAACACAGCCCGCACGGCGTCTTGGCCTTGGAGTCGTCCGGGGCGGCGGGTGCCGGAATGCCCGCCCGATCCGGATGCGAACTGCAGATGGGATTGTCGGTCCCCTGAGCGGGGGTAGGAACGATGGTGGCCGCCGCCGTCTGCCAAATCAGGGCCAGCATCGCGAACAACGCGATGAACTTGGCACTGCGCGGACGGACGAATCCCCTGAGCATGGAAAGGATTTTAACAGCGCCGCGCTGGAATCGCCTTCCTCTCTTGATAAAGCCGCGTTGCGCTACCATCACGCCTCCGTGAAGCCCTCCGCGAAACCATTTTCCCGCCCCGACGTTGTTGAGCAGCGCCGCCGCAGCGTCCCCCGTCCGGAGTTCCCGCCCGAACTGCCGGTCAGCGCGCGCCGCGAGGAAATCGCCCGCGCCATTACCGACAACCAAGTGGTTATCGTGTGCGGTGAAACAGGCTCGGGCAAGACCACCCAGTTGCCCAAGATCTGCCTGGCGCTGGGTCGCGGTGTGGAGGGCGTCATCGGGCACACGCAGCCGAGGCGGCTGGCGGCGCGCGCGACGGCGGCGCGCGTGGCGCAGGAATTGAAGACCGAACTCGGCGGCGCCGTGGGCTACAAGATCCGCTTCACCGACCGCGTCAGTCCGGCCACCAGCGTCAAGCTCATGACCGACGGCATCCTGCTGGCGGAGACCCAGGGCGACCCGCAGATGCGCGCCTACGACACGATCATCATCGACGAGGCGCACGAGCGCAGCCTGAATATTGATTTTCTTCTGGGATTTTTAAAGGACGTTTTAAGCAAAAGAAAAGAACTGAAACTCGTCGTCA
>DATNCF010000247.1:0-9710 GCA_035571675.1 Burkholderiales bacterium
AAGTATAAAGCTGCCTAATGGCACACCTGAGGGTAAAATTGCCATATGTTGGAAGCCCTCATCGTCATCGCCGCTTGCGCCGCGCTCGCGGCCCTCATAGTCACAATGTGGACGTCACTGCGCCAAGACCGCGCGCTGTCCGCGCTGGAATCGCAGCTCACCGCGGCCCAGTCCGCCCTGCAGGCCGAGCTCGCCCGTTCGCTGGAAGACAAGCACCGCGGCATGCTGGGCGACCTGCACAGCGGCCTCACCCAGCACGGCGACCGCATCGGCGGCCAGCTTTCGCAGTCGGGTGAATTGCTGCGTGGCTCGGTGGGCCAGGAACTCGCCGCGACCCGCGACACCCTGCACGCGCTCAAGCTGTCCCTGTCCGAAACCCTGGCCGACAACCGCGCCGCCATGACCCGGCAGCTCGTGGACACCCAGAATCAGCTCAACGCCAAGATCGACGAGCGCCTGGACCAGATCGCCGGCAAGGTGAACGAACGCCTGGACGAGGGCTTCCGCAAGACCAACGAGACCTTCGTCAGCGTCATGCAGCGCCTGGCCACCATCGACGAGGCCCAGAAGAAAATCGAGAACCTCACCGGCAGCGTCGTGAGCCTGCAGGAGCTGCTGGGCGACAAGCGCTCGCGCGGCGCCTTCGGCGAGGTGCAGTTGGAAGCCCTGGTGCGCAACGTCCTGCCGCCGCAGGCTTTCGAGATGCAGTTCACCTTGTCAACGGGTGTGCGCGCCGACTGCGTGCTCAGGCTCCCCGACCCCACCGGCATGGTGGCGGTGGACTCCAAGTTCCCGCTGGAGAACTACCATCGCATGTTCGCCGAAGGCGCGGGCGAGGCCGACCGCGCCGTCGCGCAAAAGCAGTTCCGTGCCGACGTGCGCAAGCACGTCGACGACATCGCCAAAAAGTACATCATTCCTCCCGAGACCTCGGACGGCGCGGTGATGTTCGTGCCCGCCGAGGCCGTGTTCGCCGAGATCCACGCCTACCACTCGGAAGTGGTGGACCACGCCAATGCCCGGCGCGTCTGGATCGTCTCGCCCACCACGCTCATGGCCGTGCTCAACACCGCGCGCGCCGTGCTCAAGGACGTGGAGACGCGCAAGCAGGTGCACGTCATCAAGGAGGCGCTGGGGCGCCTGGGGACGGATTTCCGGCGCTTCGACGAGCGCATGCGCAAGCTGGCCGACCACATTCGGCAGGCCCACGAGGATGCGGATGACGTGCAGAAGTCCAGCCGCAAGATTTCGCAGCAGTTCGCCAGGATCGAGGCGGCGGAATTGGAAGACCATACGTCCGAGGGCACGGGCAACGTGGTGCGGCTCGAAACAGATCGTAAAACTTAATTCGAAGAAATGCCCATCACGGCTGGTCTCCCGCCCGGCAATCGTCTGGAAGCTTCTCAGTTTGCGCCGGAGGCGGGCCAGCTTTTTGAGCCGATTTTCTTCAAGCCCTGCGTCAGCAGGCCGGCTTTCGTTATCCGCAGTCCGTCCACGCAACGTTTAAGCTGGGCCTTGGACCGCAGCAGCCGGTCCGCGGCCTTCAGCGCGGAATCTCGCACCCCGGAACCATAGGCTTCCTCCGCCATTCGCAAGCCCTTCCCGGCGGGGACGGCGCCCCAAGCCTCGGCCATGAATGCCAGATCGATCACGTCCCGGCTGAGCACGCTTTCGTCTGCCCAGCGGTCGTCGTTGGCGAGAAATTTCTCCGCAAAGCAGGACTCGGTATCGAGACAGGGCACCCGCAGGCCGGCGCCCGGACCGCCGCCCAGTTCGATGCGGCCCTCGTTGACGATCTCGAACTTGATCTTCTCGCCGTCAAGATCGACGAACGTGCGTATGCCATAGCGGTCGGCGATGACCTCGCGCGCCAGCTTGAAGGAGCCGGAGCGCGGCCCGGTGGCGACGATTTTTCCCAGGGAGCGATTGTCGATGGTGGAGCGCAGCGCGCGGTAGCCTTCGCGGTCGGAGCACAGGAAGTCGATGTCGGCCGATTCGCGGTATTCGTCCAGTTCCAGCGCGATGCGCGTGCCGCCGCCGAAGAAGCAGCGCGATTTCCCCAGAAAATCCGCGTCGAGCATGCCCAGTACCTTTGCCACGGCGACGTGCCTCGGGCGTGAGTAGGTTCGCCCGGCCCTAGACGTTGAGGACGCCATTGCCGTATTCCTGGGACAACCGGGCGATCAGTTCGCGCTCGCCCTTGTCCATGCGGCGCTGGTCCACGAAGCGCCAATTGCGCTCATACAGCGCGAAAGCATCCTTGCCGCTCAGATAGCGCCCGGCGCGGTTCCAGCACAGCAGCTTGAGGTTCGGATAGCGGGCGCTGTCGATGACGGTGTTGTCCAGATAGCGTTTCAGCCCCTCCTCGAATCCTGCAACAGCGAGGGCGCGCCGCAGGGATTCGGCCGTGTCCCGCCCGAGCTTGATCTGGACCGGCACTTGCCCGGCGCGGCGGTCGCGTTCGCGCTGCGCGCGCTTGGCCTGCCGAAGCTGCTCGGCGCGCGTCAGTTCGCTGGTCTTGGGCCGCCCTGGGCGGCGGGTAGTCGCCATGCGCGCAGGCTAATATAAATACGTTGACAGGTCAACATATCTAAGGCGCGGCTATCCGGTACACCTCAACCGCCGTTCCCGCGAACATGCGCCGCTTCTCTGCGTCCGTGTAACCGGCCGCGATACGCTTGAACGCATTCCACACCACCGCGTAGCTGCAGGCCCCCTTGTCCACGGGGAAATTGCTTTCGAACATGCAGCGCTCGGGGCCGAAGAGCTGGATGGCGGTGTCCATGTAGGGCCGCCAGGCTTGAGCAAGCTGCTCTGAAGTGGGCGGCTCAGGTTGCTCGTCGAAGCCGAAGCCGAACAGGCGCATGGCCATGCCGCCCAACTTCATGGTGACGTTGGGTAGGCGCGCCAGCTCTTCCATCTTCACGCGCCATTCCCGAAACACCTCTTCCCGTTTGCCCGCGTAGCGGCCGATGCTGATGGGGCCGCCGACGTGGTTCATGATGATGGAGGTGCCGGGAAAGTCGCGCGCCAGGCCGATGGCCTCGTCAAGCTGCGCGAAGCTCACCCAGGCGTCGAATGAGAGTCCGAGTGGCGCGAGCAGCGCGAAGCCGGCGCGAAAGCGCGCATCCATCAGCAGATGCGGAATGCGGTCGGGAAGCGGCAGCTGCACGTTGGGGTCGGCGTCCCAGAACACCACCTGCCGCACGCCGCGAAAGCGGCCGTTGCCGGCGCGGATCTGCGCTTCCAGGGCCTCGCGCGCCAGGCCGATGTCCTGGTCCAGGCGCGCGCCGCCCACGATGGCCGCGCACAGGCGGGCGGGGCCGTAAACGCCGCTGGCCGCCATGGCGGCATAGCCGTTGACGAACTCCACTTCGCCCACCAGCCTGAGATGCTCGGGACCGTCCTTGCGGTACATGGACGAGGACTGCATGAATACGCTGGCGATGATGCGGTGCCCGCTCTTGATGTCGGCGAGCTGCTCCTCCAGCATGTAGCGCGGCCGCGGCCGCTCGAACAGGTGGTGGTGCGAGTCAACGATGGGCAGATCCGGCTCCAGCGCTTCTTCGTGGTGCCGGTCCAGCCAATCCTGGCGGTAGGCGTTGTAGACCAGGGTCTTGGGGGCGCCGCGGCCCCCGGGCAGGGGTGGAAGGTTCATGGAAGCGATTGTATTCGCCGCCGCGCCGTTCACTCGGCGTGTGCGTTCAGGCGATGCCGTCGAGCATGATCACGTCCACCGACTCGCCCGCTGCCACGTCGCAGCGCTCGTGCTCCAGCACCACCAGGCAATTGGCCTTGGCCATGGAACTGAGCAGCCCCGAGCCCTGCGCGCCCGTGGCGCGTACCTGCCATTTTCCGTCGCTGGCTTCGAGCACCCCGCGCAGCACCTCGGTTCGCCCCGCCTTCTTGGCCAGGGCGTGCCGCACCGGCGCGCGTGTGCGCGGCGGGTCGAGGTCGGCGCGGCCCTGCATGGCCAGCAGGGCCGGGCGCACCAGCAGGTAGAAAGTCACCATGGTGGCCACGGGATTGCCGGGCAGGCCGAAAAACAGTGCGCCGGGGCGCTCACTGCCATCGGCTGGCGGCGGATTGAGGCGGCCGAAGGCAAAGGGCCGTCCGGGCCTGAGCGCCAGTTTCCAGAACAGCACCTCGCCGGCGCGCTGCATGAGCGGGCGGATGTAGTCGGCATCGCCCACCGACACGCCGCCCGAGCTGATGACTGCGTCGGCTTCGAGCGCCGCGCGCGCGAGCGCCTGCTCCAGCGCCATGGGGTCGTCGGGCACGACGCCGAGGTCGATGCCGTCGCAGCCGGCGCGCGCCAGCATGGCGGCGAGCGTGGCCCGGTTGCTGTCGTACACGCGGCCGGGCGCCGGCGACTCGCCCGGCTTGAGCAACTCGTCGCCGGTGGAGAAATAGGCCACGCGGGGACGGCGGCGCACTTCCACGCGGTCGAGGCCGAGCGAGGCGATGACGCCCAGTTCCGCGGGCCGCAGCGGCGTGCCGGCCGTCAGCGCCACCGCGCCCGCCTTCACATCCTCGCCGGCGCGGCGGAGGTTGGAACCGGGCTGCTGCCCGGCCGGGATGCCCGCGCGGTCGCCCTGCACGCTCACCACTTCCTGCACCACCACGGTGTCGGCGCCGGCGGGCAGCGTCGCGCCGGTCATGATGCGCACGCACTGTCCCGCGCCCACGCTGCCGGCATAGGGCCGGCCCGCCAGCGACGCGCCGAGCACGCGCAGGCGCGATGGCGCGTCTTCGCGCAGGTCGGCGCCGCGCACGGCGAAGCCGTCCATGGCGGCGTTGTCGTGCGCGGGCACGTCGATGGGCGACACGAGGTCGGCGGCGAGCACGCGGCCCAGCGCGCTTGAGAGCGGCAGCAACTCGGTGCCTTCCAGGCACGCGGCCAGCGACAGGATGAGCGCGCGCGCCGTGTCCACGCGCAGCGAGTCGGCGTTGTAGGCGGCGTTGCGGGTGGCGACACGCAGGATGCCCGCGGTGGCAGCCGGTCCCGGCTTCGGCGCGCTCATGTGGCCCTCCCGGCAAGGCGCCTCTCGTGCGCGGCCAGGTCGTCCGGTGTGTTGATGTTGGCGAATGCCGTGGTTGCATGGCCAAAGTCCACCCGCACCACCGCGAGCTCGGCGTACCACGCGTCGGCGCGGCGGCCCCCCGCGGCCAGATAGGCGCGCAGGCACCGGTCCACGTGCTCGGCGCGGCGCGCCAGCATCACCATGGGCTGGACGCGCTCTTCCGCCACGGCGACGGCGATGTCGGCGCCATCCGCATCCAGCGCCGCACGCAGCCGCGAAACAAGGTCGCGGGGCAGGGCCGGCATGTCGCAGGCGGCGAACAGCACCAGGGTGTCGCGCGCGGCGGTGAGCCCGGCGGCCATGCCCGCCAGCGGTCCGGCATGTGCTTCGGTTGAGTGGTCTACGCCGTCGAATATCACCGGATAGCCGAAGTCCAGATAACCGCTGCGCCGCGCGCTTCCATCGGAATGAGCATGCGCGCTGATGATGAGTTCGTCCACCTGCGGCTCGATGCAGTCGATCACGTGGCTGATCAGGGCGCGTCCCGCCAGCGGCACGAGGCCCTTGTCGGCGCCGCCCATGCGCCGGCCCGCTCCCCCCGCGAGAATGACTGCCGTGACACCCACTGACTGGCTCGCGATTCGGGGCTAGCCCCCGATGTAGGACATTTCGATGCGCTGCTTGTCCGCACCGGTCGCACCGCGCACGTCTGGCGTCTGCGCGCTGCGCAACTCAGAGTAACGATCGCCGCGCTCGCGCCACACCGCCGCGAGCACGCCGGCAATGGCGTCGTCGGACAGCGCCAAGCCCCGTTCCGGCCGCAGCAGGCCGCGCAGGTCGTGGCCCTGAGTGGCGAAGAGGCATGTATACAGCATCCCCTCGGTGGACAGGCGCAGCCGCGTGCAGTCGCGGCAGAAGGCCTGGGTGACCGAGGCGATGACGCCGACCTCGCCGCCGCCGTCGCGGTAGCGCCAGCGTTGCGCCACTTCGCCGCGATAGGCGGCGTCCGCGGCTTCGAGCGGCAGCTCGGCGTGGATGCGGCGCACGATCTCGGCGGCCGGCACCACGTCGTCCATGCGCCAGCCGTTGGTGGCGCCCACGTCCATGTATTCGATGAAGCGCAGGATGTGGCCGCTGCCGTGGAAATGCCGCGCCATGGGCAGGATGTCGGCGTCGTTGAGGCCGCGCTTCACCACCATGTTGACCTTCACCGGGCCGAAGCCGGCCGCCGCCGCGGCGTCGATGCCGGCCAGCACGTCGGCCACGGGGAAGTCCACGTCGTTCATGGCGCGGAAGGTGGCGTCGTCGAGCGCGTCCAGGCTGACGGTGAGCCGCGACAGGCCGGCGTCGCGCAGCGCGCGCGCCTTCTTCGCCAGCAGCGAGCCATTGGTGGTGAGGGTAAGGTCCACGTCCAGCCGGGCCAGCATCTGCACCAGCTGCTCGATGTTCTTGCGCAGCAGCGGCTCGCCGCCGGTGAGGCGGATTTTCTCCACGCCCAGGCCGCGGAAAATGCGCGCCACGCGCAGGATTTCCTCGAAGCTCAGCAGCTCGCCACGCGGCAGGAAGGCATGGTCGGGGCCGAACGCCTCCTTGGGCATGCAGTAGGTGCAGCGGAAATTGCAGCGGTCGGTGACGGAAATGCGCAGGTCGCGCAGCGGGCGCCCGAGCGCGTCGGCCGGCGCCCCGGCGGTTCCACCCACAAGCGGCCGTTCCGCCGCCACGGGCAGGGATTTGGTGCGGCGGGTGCGCCGTTCGACAAGGGGAATGATGCGCGAAGTCATGGTCTGCCCCGAGGCCTCGGGTTGCCCAGGTTTCATGGCATAAGGATACAACGAATCCCGCGCCCGCCCCCGCTAGAATGGGTGTGCCAATCGGGGCGCGAGAGGAGGAAATCATGGGGGATAGGCTCAAGGGCAAGGTGGCCATTGTCACCGGCGGAGGGCGCGGCATCGGGCGCGAATACGCCCTGGCGCTGGCGGGCGAGGGCGCCAAGGTGTGCATCGCTGAACTGAACGCCGACAACGGCGAGAAAGTGGCGGCCCAACTGCGCGGCGCCGGCGTCGAGGCCATGGCCACGGCCACCGACGTGGGCGACGAGAAAAGCTGCCTCGACATGGCCGACAAGGTGGCGTCGCGCTTCGGCGGCGTCGACATCCTGGTGAACAACGCCGCGGTGTTCGCCGACGAGGGTGGTTTCAACCCCCTGGTCTGGGACTTCCTCAGCAGCCCCATGGAACAGTGGCGCGCGCTCATGCGCGTCAACGTCGAGGGCATCATCCTCACCACCCGCGCCGTGGTGCCGTCCATGCGGGCGCGCGGCGGCGGCAAGATCATCAACCAGTCGTCGGTGGGTGCGTGGTCGGGCTTCGGGCCCTACAACGTGAGCAAGAACTCGGTGGTGGAGTTGACCAAATGGTTCGCGTCCGCCCTTGGAAAGGACCGCATCAACGTCAACGCCATCGCGCCCGGCATCATCACCACCGAGGCCGTGCTCACGCGCGCCAAGCGCACGCCCGAGCAGTTGAAGGCCTATCTCGACGCCATGCAGGCCATGATTCCCTGGGGCCGCGTGGGCGAGCCCCACGACCTTTTGGGCGCGCTGGTATTCCTGGCCTCGGCCGAAAGCGATTACATCAGCGGGCAGACCATCTCCGTGGACGGCGGCTGCGTACGGCGGCCTTAGCCGTTTACTTCTTGAGCTTGGTGAAGTCGAAGCCCGAGACCCGCCGTGCCTCCAAGCGGGCCTCGTTGCCGTCCACCTGCAGCCGGCCGTGCAGCATGGCGCCGCAGATGCCGGCGTAGGACGGATAGGTGTCCACCAGCACGCAGACGCCCTCGCCCGCGGGCAGGTCGGCGGCGGCCCCCATGAGCGAAAGGCTGAGGTCCTGCGCGGGGTCACTGCCGGTCATGTGATAGCGTGCCATGCGCGCCACCAGCCCGCCCTTGCCGTCGGGCACGCACACGGCTGCCGGATTGGCGCAGGCCGAGAGAAAGGCGGCGATTTCCTCCGGAGTCATGGCCACCGAGGGCTTGGGGCGGCTCATGCGGCTTCCAGGGTATGGAGCGGCGCGCTGTCCACGCGCACTTCGATGAGGGCGCGCTTGCCTTCCAGCAGGCGGGCGCGGAAATGGCTGATCTCCGTTCCGCCGGGAGTGGCGCCATGAATGCTCCGGGTGACCTCGTCGGCCATGTCGGGCGTGATATCGCGCAGGGAGAGCGGACCCTCGGCCACGGCGTAGCGGAAGGGCGACGCACCTTCGTCGCTGGTGACGACGACCGTGGCGCGCTTCGCCTGGGCAAGGTGCGGCGTCTTGGGCGCCTTGCGGTAAGTGGTCATGACCAGCACGCCGTCGTGGTAGCGGGCAATCATGGGCCAGCCGCGCGCCGTGCCGTCGGCGGCGAGCACGTACAGGTAGGCGCGGCCGTGCGCGGCGAGGAAGCTGACGCTCTCGGCTGGCAGGTTCATCAACCCAGTTTACACCTTGTAAACTGTAGTCTTGGAGACCGCATGAATCGCCCGAATCTCATTTCCGTCGACGAAGCGCTCGCCCGCCTGCTCGCGGGCGCAACCGCGCTTCCCGACATCGAAACCATCCCCACGCTGGCCGCGGCCGGCCGGGTACTTGCAAAAGAGCAACGCTCCAGCATGGACGTGCCACCCATGGACAACAGCGCCATGGACGGTTATGCAATGCGCAGCGCCGACGTGGCCGCGCCCGGCGCGCGGCTGCGTGTGGCGCAGCGCATTGCCGCCGGTTCGGTCGGCAATGCCCTGCAACCGGGAACCGCGGCGCGCATTTTCACGGGCGCGCCCATTCCGCCTGGCGCCGACGCCGTGGTCATGCAGGAGCAGTGCGAAGCCGCCGGAGACGAAGTGATCATCAAGGTTAAGCCCAACGCCGACGAGTGGATCCGCCGCGCCGGCAGCGACATCCGCAAGGGCGAGGCCATTCTGACCGCGGGGCGCAAGCTGCAGCCGCAGGACTGCGGCCTCGCCGCCTCGGTGGGCATCGCCAGCCTGCCGGTGATGCGGCGCGTGCGCCTGGGGCTGTTTTTCACCGGCGATGAGCTGGTCATGCCCGGCGATCCCCTCGCGCCGGGACGCATTTACAACTCCAACCGGTTCACCCTGAACGGCCTCGCGCATGCCTTCGACTGCGAAGTGCGCGACTACGGCATCGTGCCCGACAAGCTGGAAGCCACGCGCGCCGCGCTCAGGCGCGCCGCGGCCGAATGCGACCTCATCGTCACCAGCGGCGGCGTCTCCGTGGGCGAGGCCGATTTCGTCAAACCGGCGGTGGAGGCCGAAGGCGAACTGTTGCTGTGGCGCATTGCCATGAAGCCGGGCCGGCCGCTGGCTTTCGGCAAGGTGCGCGACCCCGACGCCTCAGGACGTGCTTCTGATCGGATGGCGAGTTTCATCGGCCTGCCGGGCAATCCCGTGGCGAGCTTCGTCACGTTCCTGTGGTTCGTGCGCCCCTTCCTGCGGCGCCTGCAGGGCGTGGCCGAGGTGGCGCCGCGCGTCACGGCCGCGCGCGCCGATTTCGACTGGATCGAGCCGGATGCGCGCCGCGAATTCCTGCGCGCCAAGTGGAACGGCCAGGGGGGGCTCGATCTCTATCCCACCCAGGACTCGGCGGTGATGAGCTCCACGGTATGGGCCGACGGCCTGATCGACAATCCACC
>DATNCF010000248.1:0-4233 GCA_035571675.1 Burkholderiales bacterium
CCACCCCTACGTACCGCTCGGGCTGAAGCAGCTCGCACAAAAACGCGGCTTTTTCGCAATTGCCGGCCCCCGGCTCAATGACGGTATCGACGCCACCCAGGTGTTCGGCCAGCCGGTGGGCTATCTTCGGACCATCATGCACCAAAATGGAGCGTTCAGTGCGGGTCGGATAGTACTCGGGCAGGCGGGTAATCCGTTCGAACAACGCCGAGCCCTTGGCGTCGTAGAAATACTTTGAAGCAATTTTTGGGCTGAAACCCAGCAAACCATTGCCGATTTCGGTTGTCCCACCGCTCGGAAAGGTTTTTTCGGGGGGGAGGGAGTCGACAAACCCCCGATCCAACGTGGTTTTATCCAAGAGGAATACCTTCCGGACGGTAAAACGGGCACCGGGGGCTTTATAAAAGCCGGTCGACACCGTATATTTTAGCCATATCGAGCTTAATTGGACCACTCATGTCTGCACCTCACAAAAGCCCTTTCAATTTCATGGTTGATCCCGCGCCCGCTTTGGATGCCGCGCGGCGTCTCGCGCAAACCCTACCCAAGCAGGTTTCCAGCATGGATTTGCGCAAGGGCAAGGCCCTCAATGACGAAATGGTCCGGTTTGACGAGGAACTCGAGCGAACCTGACGGGCTGTTGTTCACCAAGGCCAGTTTTTTCGCAGCGCACACAAACAAAGCCCGACGACAGCGGTTGCCCACTGTCGCCGGGCTCTTCTTGCTTCGTGCCGCACTACCACGAGGTGGTGGTGCAACAGCCCCGAATCAAGCCCCGGGTCTTCACATCCGGTCAGACTGGCGGACGGCGGCCCATGGCGAAGAACACGATCGCCAGAATGATGCCGATGACGGCCAGTATCCACGCGATGTTGACGGCAGTCCCGGCGATGCCGGTAAAGCCGAAAACGGCGGCTATCAGTGCAATGATCAGAAACGTTACGGCCCAAGAAAGCATGGTGGACTCCTTGTGGTTTCGCGACGGGCTGCCTGTGTTCAAGCGATTCCACTATAGATTTCGGGGAAATTGCGCTGCAGAGGACAAGCTCTCGACCTCTTGTCGGATGCTGTCCTGCGTCATTTGGCCTGCGTCCTTTGGGGGGCGTTCTCAGAGTAACTTGGCGAACCGCTGAGTCAGTCCTCATGCCGCGCTCGGCCGTTTCCGCGCTGCAGCGCGGGAGTCGAGCCGCGGCCCAGGTTGAGCGCTGTGTTCACCAGGGCCACATGGGAAAACGCCTGGGGAAAGTTGCCCATCTGGCGCTTGGTTGCCGGGTCATACTGTTCCCCCAACAGGCCCACGTCGTTGGCCAGCGCCAGCAGGCGCTCGAACAGGGCCAGCGCCTCCTCGCGGCGGCCCTGCAGCACGAGGTTGTCGGCCAGCCAGAAGCTGCACGCCAGGAACACCCCCTCGCCCGGCGGCAGGCCGTCATTCGACTCCTCGGTGGGGTAGCGCAGCACGAGGCCGTCCACGGTCAGCTCGCGCTGGATCGCGTCCACCGTGCCGCGCACGCGCGGATCGTCGGGCGGCAGAAATCCCGTGGTCGGGATGAGCAGCAGGCTGGCATCGAGGGCGCGCGAGCCGTAGCTTTGCACGAAGCTGCCGCGCCGGGCATCGAAGCCGTTGCGGCACACATCGTCGTGGATGCGCGCGCGCAGTTTCCGCCAGCGCGCGACCGGTCCATCCAGCCCGAAGCCCTCGACGCTTTTCACCGCTCGGTCCAGCGCCACCCAGGCCATGATCTTGGAGTAGGTGAAGTGGCGGCGGCCGCTGCGGAACTCCCAGATGCCTTCATCGGGCTGCTGCCAAATGGTCTCCAAGTGCGAGATAAGCGCGCGCTGCAGGCTCCAGTCGGTGCCGTTGGGCGAAACGCCGGCGCCAATTGAAACGCCGCCGGCCTTGCGCGCCTGGTACATGGCGTCGACCACCTCGCCGAATACGTCGAGCTGCAGTTGCGCGGCCGCGGCATTGCCCACGCGCACCGGCGCCGCGCCCTCGTAGCCGGGCAGCCACGGCAGCTCCCATTCGTTCAGCATGCGCTCGCCCGCCATGCCGTACAGCGTCTGCGCCTGCTGCGGGCTGCCCGCGATGGCGCGCTGCAGCCACATGCGCCAGGCGTCGGCCTCCTCGAAATAGCCGGCGTTCATGAGCGCGAGCAGGGTGAGCGTGGCATCGCGCAGCCAGCAATAGCGGTAATCCCAGTTGCGCACGCCCTTCCATTGTTCGGGCAGCGAGGTGGTGGGCGCGGCCACGATGCCGCCCGTGGGCATGTACGTGAGGGCCTTGAGGGTGATCAGCGAGCGCTTGACGGCGCCTTCCCACGGCCCGGGCGCGGCGCGGCGGTTTGCCCAGGCCGTCCACCATTGACCGGTTTCCGCGAGCGCCTCGCGGGCGTCGATGGGCCGCGGCTGGTGCAGGTGCGACACGGCATGCGACAGCACGAAGGGCACGGTCTCGCCCTCGGCCACGGTGAAATGGGCCTCGGTCATGAGATCGTGGTTGGACAGCGGCGCGGTGGTGCGCAGCACCACCTGGTCGGGGCCGGCCACGGCCGAAAGGCCATGACCGTCGGGCAGCCGCATCACCCAGGGGACGGACGAGCCGTAGTCGAAGCGCAGCAGCATTTCCATGCGCATGCGCACACGGCCGCGCCGGCCCATGACCAGGCGCACCAAGTGCGAACCGGCCCGCGGGGCATCGGTGCCGCCGGGCGCGGCCCCCTGAAACATTTTCGCGGCCTGGACCGAGCCGGGCAGCAGGTCGCCCGAGGCGCTGCCCGCCGCCACGGCGGATTGGGAAATATCAGGCGTGGGCACACCGTGCGCCTGCGTCATGGCCATGAAGTCCACCACGCACACAGCGCCCTCGGCGCACTCGAATTCGGTCTCGACGATCAGGGTGTTGTCGCGGTAGCGGCGGCGCACCCTGGACGGCTGCCCGGGGGCGATCAGCCAGCGGCCGTGCTCCGGCCCGCCGAGCAGCGCGGCGAAGCAGGCCGGCGAGTCGAAGCGCGGCCAGCACAGCCAGTCGATGGAGCCGTCGCGGCCCACCAGGGCCGCGCTGCGGCAGTCGCCGATGAGCGCGTAGTCTTCGATGGGGGAGGGCATGCAAGGCCGCGCCGCGCGGGACGAGGCCGTCCGCCAATCACGAGTTGGTTTAACGGATTGACTGCGCCGGGGCGGATTTCGTTCCCGCGGAACGGGGACGCGTCCCTCCCCGAGCCCCGGTCAGCGCCTGAGCGCGGCCTCGATGGCGTCGCGCAGCCGTTCCAGCCGCCCGCCGGACACGTCCACCAGCCTGCCGTTCAGGAAAAACGTGGGGGTGCCGCGCACGCCGCTTTTCTGCGCGCCGGCAATGTGCTCCTGCACGCGCTGCAGGTAGATGTGGTCGCGCATCTCCGCGTCGTAGCGCTCCAGGTCGAGCTCCAGGCGCAGCGCATAGTCGCGCAGGGCATGGGGCTTGAGGTGGAGCTGGTGCTCGAACAGCAGCTTGTGCATGTCCCAGAACCGCGACTGCGCCGCCGCCGCCTCGGCCGCCTCGGCGGCGAGTTCGGCGTTGGGATGGACTTCGCGCAGCGGGAAGTGCCGGTAAACCAGCCGCAGGTCCGGGCCGAAATGGCGCAGCAGCATGTCCACGGCGTGGTAGGCCTGGGCGCAATCCGGGCACTCGAAATCGCCGTATTCGACCAGCACGGCGCGCGCCGAGGCGGGGCCGAACGCGTGGTCCGAGCCGTCCACCGGGACGGCCAGCGTGAAGGGAGCGTTCATGGCGGGCTAGTCGTTCTGCCTGAACGCCTCGGGCAGGGTCCACGCAATGGCGTCGCCGCGCTGGCCGGCGCGCTTTTCCACCCGGCACTCGTGAGTGGACTCGATGCTGCCGTCGTCGTTCACCGATTCCAGGCGCACCGTGAAGCCCCACAGCGTGGCGAGGTAGTTCATCACTTCCTTGTAGGTGCCGGCCAGCGGCTGGCGGTTGTGGCGGAAATGGCGCAGGGTGAGCGAGCGGTCGCCCGAGATGTCCACGCTGGTGATCTGCAGGTTGGGCTCGCGCTCGGCCAGCGCATACTGGCGCGACAGCGCGTCGCGCACGGCGCGGTAGCCGGCGTCGTCGTGGATGGCGTCCACGCGCAGCGCGCCGGCGTGGTCATCGTCGACGATGCAGAACAGCCGGAACTCGCGCATCAGCTTGGGCGACAGGAACTGCGCGATGAAGCTCTCGTCCTTGAAGTTGCGCAT
>DATNCF010000249.1:0-3245 GCA_035571675.1 Burkholderiales bacterium
GCCAGGCGGTGGTTGGGCGGGCGGGAGGGGACCTTCTCGTTGTTTGCCTTCTTCATGTCCCGTTCTCTTCTGTTTTGTTCTCTTGGCCGACGTCCGGCGATGTTTCCCACAACGAGGGCGCTAAAGTACCACATGGGTACCCCGTGGGCGGTTTGGGGCGGTTTGCCCTGCCGGGGAGCGCAGTTTACAATTCGCAAAGAGTTGCCACTGAGTATGACAGGTGACTTGCACGGCCGGTCCTCGGCCGGCGCTTCATCGACAGGACAAGCCATGACCGAAGCCAACGCCTCGTGGAAAACAGCCCGCACCACCGGCCAGTGGGTGAAAATCATGGGCACCTACGCGCCCGCGCTGAAAAAGGAATTCCTGGGCCTCGTGGCCGCGTCCGGCCGCCGCGGCAAATGCTCTGAGAAACTCAAGCACCTCATCTGGGTGGCGGGGGATTCGGTGGTCACGCACCTGTACGCACCGGGCGCGGCCCTGCACGCAGAGGAGGCCCTGGACAACGGCGCCACCATCGGCGAGGTCATGGACACCCTGCGCATCGCCAGCCTGCCGCTGGCCAACGGGCTGAAGGTGGGACACTCGGTGCTGGCCTCGGTGCTGCGCGAGAGCGGGTCGCAGGCGGGGGCGGAAACAGCGGCGGCTTTCAGCCCGGAGTTCATGCGTGCGTACCATACATTCGCCACCTCGGGCAGCCCGGGCGGGCTGGACGAGCGCAGCCGCTGCCTCATTACCCTGTCGGTGGTGAGTTGCCCGGCCATTGCGGACCGCGAGGCCATCGAGCGCTCGGTGCGCGAGGCGCTGAAGCTGGGCATCGATCCGGAGCAAATCCTCGAAGTGATGGAACTGGCCACGCTCATCGGCACCCATGCCTTTGCCAGCGGCCTGGACCGCATGGCCGAGGCGCTGGCCCGCCATTCGGCACACGAAACCGCGGGCCAAAATGCCGGCGGGAAAACGGACGGCGGCTCAGGCAGCCGGCAGGGTTGATTGGCCTCGCCGGCGCACTAGAATGGGCGGCAAAGGAGGCAGCATGCAAAACATCGAATCCCACTATGACGTGGTCGTGGTCGGCGCCGGCTTCGGCGGACTGTATGCCGTGCATAAATTCAAGCAGCAGGGCTTCACGGTGCTGGGCATCGACGGCGGCGGCGGTTTCGGCGGCGTGTGGTACCACAACCGCTACCCCGGGGCGCGGGTGGACGTGGAAAGCATCGACTACTGCTACTACTTCGACGAGGCCCTGTACAAGGAGTGGCAGTGGAGCGAGCGTTATGCCACCCAGCCCGAGCTGATGAAGTACCTCAATCACGTCGCCGACCGCTTCGACATCCGCCGCCATTTCGTGTTCAGCACCTGGGTGAACGGCGCGCAATGGTCCGACGAGACCGGCCGCTACACCGTCACCACCAATACCGGCCTCAAGACCTCGTGCCAGTTCCTGGTCATGGCCACCGGCCAGTTGTCCGCGGCACGCAAGGTGCCGTTCCCCGGGCTGGACGAGTTCAAGGGCGAGTGGGTGCAGACCTCGCACTGGCCGGAACGGGAAGTGAAGCTGGACGGCCGGCGCATCGCCGTGATCGGCACGGGTTCCTCCGGCGTGCAGACCATCTCCGAAGTGGCCAAGGTGGCCAAGCAGCTGTACGTGTTCCAGCGCTCGCCGAATTTCTCCGTGCCGGCCTGGAACGGGCCGGTGAAGGACGTGTTGTGGCAAAGGATCAAGGGCGACGTGGCGGGCGAGCGCCAGCGACTGCTGTACGGCCATCCGGGCGCGACTCACATCCACCTCGGCACGGCCCCGGCCAGCTATTACACGCCCGAGCAGCAGCAGGCGCTGATGGAAGCGGCCTGGGCCGACGGCGGGCACTGCTTCGCCGGCATTTTCACCGACCAGGGCAGCAACAAGGCCACCAACGACATCGTGTCCGAGTTCGTGCGCAACAAGATCCGCTCCATCGTCAAGGACCCGGTGGTGGCCGAGAAGCTGTGCCCCTACGACCACCCGCTGGGGACGCGGCGCCTCATCGTCGACACCGGCTACTACGAGACCTACAACCGGCCCAACGTGAAGCTGGTCGACGTCAAGGACAATCCCATCGAGGGCATCACGCCCAGCGGCATCCGGCTGGAGGACGGCACCGAATACGAAGTGGACCTCATCATCCTCGCGCTCGGCTTCAACGCCTTCACCGGGTCGCTGGACCGCGCCAATATCCGCAACGCGCGCGGCGAGCAGCCCAGCGACCGCTGGAAGCGCGGCCCGCGCACCCTGCTCGGCATCGCCACGGCGGGCTTCCCCAACCTGTTCTTCCCCACCGGACCGGGCAGCCCCTCGGTGCTCGCCAACATGTCGATACAGAACGAGTACCACGTGGAATGGATCGCCGGCTGCCTGGCCTACATGCAGCAGCACGGCTACGACACCATCGAGGCCACCGGGGAAGCAGAGGCGCGCTGGACGGCGCATGTGGCGGAGGTGTCCGAGCGCATCCTGCGCCGGCAGGTCAAGAACTACATGGTGCACGTCAACGACGACGGCTCGCGCGTGTTCATGCCCTATATCGGCGGCATGGACCGCTTCGCGCGCCAGGCCGATGCCGTGGCCGCCAAGGGCTACGAGGGCTTCCGTTTCGGGCGCCTGGCAAAGAAGGCCCAGGCGGCCTAGCATGTGCGCAGAGGCGCGGCGGCCTCTTTCCCTGCCGGGTCGGTCCTCCCCGCGCTAAACTACCCTCCGCCCGGACGGCCCGTGTCGCGTCCGGGCGGAGTGCTTTGTGCGGGCGGTTGTGGAGAAAAGGGGGAAGGACATGCAAGGGGTCTACAACATTGCCGACCTGCGCGCCCTGGCGAAGAAGCGCCTGCCGCGCGGGCTGTTCGAGTACGTGGACCGCGGGTCGGAAGACGAGCGCGCCCTGGCCAACAACCGCGAGGCGCTGGCGCGGGTGAAGCTGCGGCCGCGCGTGCTGCGCGACGTGGGCGAGCGGCAGCTCCAGACCATGCTGTTCGGCAAGACCAACCAGATGCCGCTCGCCATTTCGCCCACGGCCGTGGCCGGAATGCTGTGGTACGACGGCGAGGTGGAGGCGGCCAAGGCGGCCAAGGCGGCCGGCATTCCGTTCACGCTGTCCACGGTCGGGATCTGCTCGCCCGAGGAAGTGCGCGCGGCGAGCGGCGCGCCGTTCTGGTTCCAGCTCTACATGCTGCGCGATCGCGGCGCGGTCGTCTCGCTGCTCGAGCGTGCCGCG
>DATNCF010000250.1:0-9107 GCA_035571675.1 Burkholderiales bacterium
CGTTGCGCCATCGGCGGAGTCCGGATGCCGCATCAAGCTGTTGAAATGCCAGCGCAATCCCGGCAGCGGTGGCATTCGTCCCATGCGGCGCTATGATGCGGAGTCCTTTACGAGGCAAACGATGAACGTATTCGACATCCATCGCCATTTCGCCTTCGGGCCCGAACCCTCGGGCGAACTTGGCCTGCTCCGCGTGCCGCAGCGCAGCGATTTTGCCGGCTGGGTGAAGTCCTCTCCGGATGTGCCTCTGGCCGCGGACAGCCGCGTCGCGCTGCAGCCGCCGGCCTACTACGTGCTGACCCAGGGGCTGGAGGACACGCGGCGCCTCAACGACCTCACGCGGGCGGTGGCCGATGCCCTGGGTGCGCGGGCGCCGGTTGTCCTGGGCACCGTGGAGCCGCATCACGGCGAGGAGGCGCTCGCGGAAATCGACCGCATGGCGCGCGAGTTGCGTTTCGCCGGCATCGCCTGGCGGCACCGCGCCCACGGCACCTTCGTCGACGGCCCCATCATGAGCAAGTACGTGGCGCGCGCCGCCGACCGCGGGCTGGTGCCGCTGCTGCATGGCATGCCGCGCTCGGGCAACGAGGCGCTGTGGCGCGTGTGGCGCCTGGCCGAGCAGTTTCCCTCGGTTCCCATCGTGGTGGTGGGCGCCTTGGCGAGCTGGGACCAGACGCAGGCCATACTCGCCGAGCCCGGCCGGGCGAAGAACGTCGTTTACGACACCTCGGGCCTGGCCAACGGGCCGGACGCGCTGCTGCCGCTGGCCGAGCGGCTCGGGCCGGAGCGGCTGGTGTTCGGCAGCGGCGCGCACTGCGACGAACCGCTAACGGCCGCGCAACTGGCCGGCGACATCGCGCGCAGCAGCCTGCCGGCGCCGCTGCAGCGCGCCATCCTCTGGGACAACGCCGCCAGGCTGTTCAGCCTGGCTCCTTTGGAAGGTAAGCGCCC
This sequence comes from Burkholderiales bacterium, assembly GCA_035571675.1. GTDB lineage: Bacteria > Pseudomonadota > Gammaproteobacteria > Burkholderiales > SG8-39 > CAIYPG01. Next base: position 952 of record DATNCF010000250.1, read on the forward strand.
ATGAGCGCGATCCGCATATTCGACAACCACCAGCACGTCGGCGGCATCCCTGGCGTGCCGGGGCACCATCCCAGCGGCGTGCTCGACGCCGCGCAGATCGAGATGGACTACGGCGTCCGCGTGGGCGTCATGCGGGCCTTGGGCATCGAGCAGGCCGCCTTGATGCCTGGGCATTCCTATCCGCGCCCCAAGGGGCTGGCCGACACGCGCGCCGTCAACGACACGCTCCTGGCCTACCAGAAGCGCGATCCCGCGCGCTTTCCCGCGGTGATCGGCACGGTGGAGCCGCGCTACGGCCTGGACGGGCTGGCCGAGATCGACCGCATGCACGAACTGGGCTTCCAGGGTGTTTCCTGGCATCACCGCCAGGAGGGGTTGGCCATCGACCATCCCGTCATGCATGCCTTCATCGAGCGCATGCAACAGCGCGGAATGCTGCCGTTCATTCACTGCTTTCCCGATGGAGATTTCGAGGCGGTGTGGCGGCTGCGCCACCTGGCCGAGGCCTTCCCGGACATGCCTTTTCTTTGCATGGACACGGCCGCGCATCCCGAGGCTTTCGAGGAGGCGCTGCGCGCCGGCGAAGCCGCGCCCAACATCCACGTCGACATCACGTCGCTCGGCCTTGGGCCGGACTGGCTGCGGCGCATGGTGGCCGCGCTGGGCTCGCGCCGGGTCATCCTCGGAACCAACCTGTACTCGCTGCAGCGCCCCAATCACTGCAAGGAAATCGACGCCGTGCAGCAGGCGGGTTTTTCGGAGGCGGAGCGCCGCGACATCCTCGGCGGCAATGCGCGGCGGCTGCTCAAGCTGGCGGAGTGAATTGGCCCCGGTCGAGCATCCGACTAGAATGGGCCGTCAACAGCGGAGATTCATGTCATGGCAAACACGCAGCAAAGACTGATTTCAGCCGACGATCACATGGACCTCAACGTCCTTCCTCCCGACTTGTGGACCAGCCGGCTGCCGCAGAAATTCCGCGCCGACGCGCCGCGCGTGGTGCAGGCCGAGGACGGCCCGTGGTGGGAGGCCAACGGCGCGCGCATCAGCCCCAGCGGCCGCAAGGCCGCGGCCAACAAGGACCATGGACTGGGCTTTCGTCCCGGCATCGCCAGGCAGCGGCTCGAGGACATGGACAAGGACGGCGTGTATTCCTCGGTGATTTACGGCCCTCCCGGCGGCATCCGCTTTCCGGACCGCGCCATGACCGACGCCTGCCTCGTGGCCTACAACGACTGGGCGCTGGAATTCAATTCGGCCGATCCCAACCGCCTGCTCACCCTGGCGCTGCTGCCCGGCCACCATCCCGAAGTGGCCACCGCCGAGCTGCTGCGCGTGGCCAAGGCCGGGCACCGCGGCGCCGTGATCGACCTGTTCGAGACCACGGTGGGGCCGCTGTACTACCCGCCCTGGGAGAATTTCTGGGCGGCGGCCAACGATGCCGGCATTCCCATCCATTTCCATCTGGGCGGCGGGGCGCATAGCCTGCATGGTGCGGCTTCGAGCTGGTCCATGCCGGCTTATGTGTCCATCATTCCCATGCAAATGGACGAATGCCTGCCGGGCATGATCATGTCGGGTTTGCTCGAGCGCTATCCCAAGGTCAAGATCGTGCTCGGCGAATCGGGCCTGGGATGGATTCCCTACGTGATCGAGCGCATGGACTTCGAATACCGCAATTACTACGAGCGCATGAAGGACTACCGCACCAAGGAAGTGCCGAGCTTCTACTGGAAGCGGCAGATGTTCGCCACCTACGAGGAGGACAACTTCGGCCTGCGGCACATCGACGACATCGGCGTGGGCAACGTGATGTGGGCCTCGGACTATCCTCACGGCGACACCACCTGGCCGCATTCGCAAAAGCACATCATGGAATCGCCCCTCGGCCAGTTGCCCGAGGCCGCCCGGCGCGCCGTGACCTGCGACAACGCCGCGCGGGTCTACGCCATCAAGTAAGCGCAGTGCCCCGCGGCAGGCCTCGGCCCGCCCGTTCCTTTTATCGCCCCAGCGGCGTGTTAAAAATAGCCAACCGCAACGCCAGGATCGGAACTGATGAGCTGGAAAGAGGTCGTCGACGAGATCAACGCGCGGCGCGCGCGCAGCTATGCCCTGGGCGGGGAAGAGCGCATCGCGCGCCATCACGCCGCGGGCCGCCAGACCATACGCGAGCGCATCGCCAAGCTCACCGATCCCGGCAGCTTCATGGAAATCGGCGTGCAGGGCGGGTTCTACACCTCCATGAGCGACGACAGCTTCGTCCTGGACGGCTACGTCTGCGGACTGGCGAAAATCGACGGCCGCGACGTCATGATCGGCGGCGAGGACTTCACCGTGCGCGGCGGTTCCGAGGCCTCCAAAAAACCGCATCATATCGAGCAACTGGCGCGCGAATTCCGCATCCCGCTGGTGCTGCTGCATGACGGCGCCGGCTTCAACATCGGCAGCCTGCTGGAAAACCGCGAAGTGGTGCTGCCGGCGGCGAACAATTTCTTCGAGTCCATCATGGAACTGCTGGCCACGGTCCCCGTGGTGGGCGCCATCATGGGCTCGGTGGCGGGCGGTCCCGCGGGCCGGTCCATGCTGTCGCACTGGTCGTGCATGGTGAAGCATTCCAGCGAACTGTTCGTGGCCGGCCCGCCGGTGGTGAAGTCGGGCATCGGCCTCAGCGTGAGCAAGCACGACCTGGGCGGTTCGCACATCCACACCCGGGTCTCGGGCGCGGTGGACAACGAGGCCGAGAACGAGGACGACTGCCTGGCGCAGGTGAAGCGCTTCCTGTCCTATTTTCCCAGCAACGTGTGGCAGGCCGCTCCGTACCAGCAGCCCACCGACCGGCCCGATCGCCGCGAGGAAGAGCTGCTGTCCATCATTCCCGACAACCGCCGCCAGGGCTTCAACATGCGCAAGCTGGTGCGGCTGGTGGTCGACGACGGCGAGTTCTTCGAGATGACGCCTTTCTGGGGCGCCTCGCTCATCACCGGCATGGCGCGCCTGAACGGGCATCCGGTGGGCATCCTGGCCAACAACCCCCTGGTGCGCGCCGGCGCGTTCGACGCCAACGCGGCCGAGAAGCACGTGCACTTCATGGAGCTGTGCGACCAGTTCGGCATTCCGCTGATCTACTTTGTCGATGTGCCGGGCCTCATGATCGGCCCCAAGGCCGAGGAATCCGGCGTTATCCGCAAGGGCATGCGCGCGCTGTGGATGACCACGCAACTGCAGGTGCCGCTGCTCAACGTCAACGTGCGGCGCTGCTACGGCTTCGGCGGTGCCGTGACGCGACGCCACGGCAAGACCATCGGCCTCGCCTGGCCCTCGGCCGAGTTCGGCGGCATTCCCATCCAGGGCGGGGTGGACGCGGCGTTCAGGCGCCTCATCGAGACCTCGCCCGACCCCGAGGCCAAGCGCCGCGAAATCCAGGACCGGCTGTCGCGGCTGCTGTCGCCGTTCCCCGCCGCCGAGGCCATGGGCGTGGAGGACATCATCGATCCGCGCGACACCCGGCCGCTGCTCATCCGCGCGCTGGAGGCGGTGCTGCCCGGCATGGAGCGCTACCGCGGACCGCGGGCCAAGGCCGGGGTGCGGCCGTAACGCCGAAGGCCAAACCTTCCCGGGGACGTCCGCGTCGATCAACCCCATCGTACAGCGCTTCCGAATCTGATGGCGCATGTTGTCGGTGCCGTCGCGGCAAGGCAGCGCCGCCAGGCAGACGCTGACAGGCGGGCCATGTGTGATAACTTGTCCACGCATTCAAAAAAAGCGGGGACGGCATGAAGGATTCCAAGGGCAGGACCGCAACCGGCGCGTCGCGCCATGTGGGCCTCGTGCACGGCGGCAAGGCCCATGGCGTGCGGATTTCGGCGCTGAAGATGGTGCGGTAGTTGCGCCCCAGTTCGCGCCTGCTGGCGCTGGCCTGCGGCAACTTCGCGCTGGGCACGGCGTCCATGTCGCTCATCGGCCTGCTCAACGAAATCGTGGCCGAGCTCGAATTGCCGGTGGCGCAGGCCGGCCAGTTGACCGGCGCTTCCTACCTGATGGCGGCGCTGTTCGCGCCGCTGATCGCCTTTTTCACGCGCGGGCTGGAGCGGCGCACCGTGCTCATCCTGTCGCTTGCCACCACGGTGGCGGCGCAGCTCGCGTCGGGCCTGGCCGCGGGTTTCTGGAGCCTGTTCTGCGCGCGGCTGCTGCTGGGCTGCGGCATCGCCGCGCACTCGCCCACGGCGGCGGCGACCTCCGGCCTGCTGGTCAAGCCCGAGCAGCGCGGCGCGGCCGTGTCGGTGGTGGTGGCGGGCTTCGCGGTGGCCGGCATCGCGGGCGTTCCCCTGGGCGTATGGTTCGGCGGCCGGTTCGGCTGGCGCTGGGCCATGTACATCAACGCCGCCATGGTGTTCGGCACCCTGGTGTGGGTGTGGCTAACCATCCCTGGCCGCCTGCCGCGCTCCAGCCTGGATGCCAAGGCCATGGGCGGGGTCATCAGGAACCGCACGCTGCGCGGCGCGCTGGTGCTTACTCTGGCTCAGAGCGTTGGCCAGATGGTGGTGTTCACCTATTTGGCGCCGCTGCTGCGCGAGGCCGTGGGGGCGGGGCCGGGCACCATCGCCATGCTCATGTCGGCGATGGGCCTGGCCTCGGCGGCCGGCAGTGTGGTGGGCGTGCGCTTCATGGACCGCGTCCGGCCGCCGAGCATGATGCGCGCAGCGTCGGTGATGGTGATGGCCGGCATGCTGGTGTGGCCGCTGGCGCAGGGCTCGGTGCCGCTGCTCGTGGTGCTGATCGTGCTGTGGGGCGCGGGAGGCATGATCATGTTCAGCTCGGTCACCGCCCACCTGCTCATGGCCGGTCAGGACATGGCCAACGTGTCGCTGGCGCTGAACACCAGCGCCAACTTTTTCGGCAGCATGGCGGGCTCGGCCGTGGGCGGCGTGCTGATTTCGCTGTTCGGCCTGAAGGCCCTGCCCTGGAGTTGTTTGCTGATCTATGCCGGCATTTATGCGGCGGTCCCGGCGCTGACCCGCAAGGCCGCGCCGGTCCGCGCATAGCCGGCAACGGCAAGCCGCGCGCCTGAAGCGCGCTGTTCACTTCGCCGGTTTTTCCTCGCGGAAAAAGCTGGTGACGTTGATGAGAATGTCCTGGTACAGCGCTTCGTACTCGCCCTTGTTCTCCTCGGCAAGGTCGGCGTAGTCCTTCAGGCGGTCCTTGGTGTGCAGCACCATGCGGCGGCCATGACCCTGCGCAAGCTCATCATCAGCCGCAACGGCCCCGTGGCCCAGGGGAAGGGGACGCGCTGCACATAGTTGAGCGGGCGGGCCGCCGCGCCGTGCCCTGCAATGAAAAAGGGCAGAGGTACTTTCTCAGCTGACTTCTGGCAAGGCGGTCGTTTCATTTGATGCCGCGGCTGGATCGGCGACTATGGTGTTAGCCAATGATCGCGCGGTAGCGACACCCACCAGATAGACGCGGGCTGCACTTCGATAGGTCAGTGATGACGTCGCCTGGCTTCGTCCAGAAAGCGCATCCGGTGGTATAGAATCGAGGAATGCTACGGAACTTAATCAAACAGATCCTCAACCGTAGGTCTGATCAGGCGCGCCCCTCAGACTTGCAGGACATGAAGGAGGCGCTTAGGCCCCGACGGGAAAGAGCGCCGGTTTCTCCTCCCGCTTCGGCAAAGCAAGCGATCAGGCGGACGCCTAGGAACGCCTGAAATCCGCTGTCTATGCCCCGGCGAGAACCAGAAACGATCAGTGTAGAACGGGCGAGTTACACGGCGGGAGACGGCTGGCTGTCGTGCGATGTCTTTGAGCACAATGGCCGGCGGTGGCTAGTAGGCCTCTGGGTCAATACCAGCGTCGAAGGCTTTTATACGCCTGAAAGAATGGTTCTGCTGGAAGGCCTGGAGGCTTCGCATATCGGGCCGGCGGACTCGATGAACCCCGTTGACTGGATTGTGCCCACTCCGCTTCCCGCTTCGATATTCGACTTACGGCAGCCGTTGCCGGGTTGCTCGGGGCATTTTTAAGCGCATAAAACGCACTAACCCATCGCCCGCGCGTCTCTGGGAAGGCCTAGCCTTTCCGGAAAAGGGACCCATACTGACGGAATCTTTCCACTATTTCCACGCCGCCATGATCTCGGAACTCGGAACCACCGCCCCCAGCACCGGCAGGCTGTGCTTCAACACCGCCTCCGCATAATCCGGCGGCAGCCCTGCCACGCAGTCGCGCGCGATCACCGCGTTGTAGCCGAGGCCCACGGCCTCGCACACCATGGCGAATATACCCACGTTGAGCGACACGCCGGTGGCGATGACGGTCTTGATGCCCATGTTGCGCAGGGCCATGTCGAGCGACGTGCCGGTGAAGGGCGACATGCCGTGGTACCGGCTGGAAACGAAATCCTCAGGCTTGGGCGTGATTTCGGGAATGTTCTGGGCCGAAGGGCTGCCCTCCCTCAGGTGCTCGGGGTTCTTGGCGCCGCGTCCTAGCATGGGGGCATTGGCGATCGATCCTTTGCGGTCGCGCCTGTACAAGAGGTTGCAGTAGACCACCTGCGCGCCGGCCGAACGCGCCGCCGGCAGCAGGGCCGCGAGGTGGGCCTTCACGCCGCCCTTGTCCACGGCTTCCACCAGTTGCGGAATGTCGCTCAAGTCGCCTACCACGCCGCGCTGCATTTCCATGATCAACACAGCGGTGGTGCGGGGATTGAGCAGGTTCTTGACGTTCACCGGCATCGCTTCTTCCTATTGTGAGCCGAGGCATCGCGCCGGGATGTTAGCACGACGATGATTCGGCATTTGTAGGGCCTTAAACCGGCTTTTGCGCAGCCGTCCATGTCGCGCTCCATCCTACGCTGCCGGTTCTCGCGTGTCAGCCGGGCGAGTTCCTCACGCTCCACCGTGCTCAAGCCTGTTTGCCTGCGGCGCCTTTGCCGATCGCTGCTGCGGAAAAAACTGTCACGGCCCAATTCGTGACTGTGATGTCATCGAATGACGGTTCCAGACCACTGGAAAGAGCCGGTCATCCTCTGCCAGCTCGCCATTCGTGAGGGACGGATAGGGAAAATCGTCCAGTCCCTTGAAGCGCTGCATGAAGTTGGGCCGGGTGTCGTCCCAGCGCACGCCATTTCCAAACCAGCGAGTGGCGAGAGCGCGGCGCATATCCGTTGAAGACCTGTTTCCGGGAGCTCCGTGAACGACCAGAGGGTGATGGACGATCACGTCGCCAGGCTCCACGTCCCAGCTGAGCAGGTCAAATCGCTCAGGGTGCGTGTCGAGGTCCATCGCGCGGATTCCGCCACCCTCGGTGATATCGATGGAGGTCAGTGACGATTGCTCGTCTGTGAACGAATCGGGACCGTGAAATTTCGGCCACTGATGTGACCCTCGCACGTACGTCACGACACCGTTTTCAGCTGTCGCCGGGTCGATTGGCACCCATATGGTGAGCATGTCGCCACCCGAGACGGGCCAGTAGGGGAGGTCCTGATGCCACGGCGTCCGCTTTAGCGCTCCCGGCTCTTTTACAAGCAGCTGGTCGGAGAAGAGGCGGACGATATCGCAATTCATGATTGTCCCGGCGAGCTGGCCAAGACCCGAGCACTTGACGAATTCCGCGACGACCTCGCTCTGAAGCCAGCAAAAGGAGTCGGCGAAAAAGCGGCCTTCACCGGCGGAGCCGATGTTCCTGCCGCGGACGCTTCCCTTCATGAGCGAATCGACAGCTTCCCTGAGCTTTTGGATCCACTCGTCGTCAACAATGCGACGTAATACGATCGCGCCATCTCGAAGAAAATCGGCGTGGACAGAGGGCGGTGTTGACAGCGCCATGACGTGTTCCTGAAAGCAGGTGAATCAAATCGTAGCGATTGTTGACAAAGAGGTCAAGGCACTCGCGTGGAGGGCGCCTTCGATTCCCGTGCCATGACGGGCCCGGCGAAGAAAGCGGCCCGGTCTGTCAGGGCGGGGGCAGCTTGACCAGCTTCAGCGCTTCTTCACCGCGCAGGCGCTCCACCCGCAAAGTCTCGTCCATCTCCGCCGGAGAAGGTTCCACGGGGTCCATTCCCATTTTGAAAATGGCCTCGCGCGTCTCTGGCATCTTGCTGATGTCGGCCAGTTCGCGGACCAGTCTATCCACAATGGGCTTGGGAGTGCCGGC
>DATNCF010000251.1:0-3647 GCA_035571675.1 Burkholderiales bacterium
CCACGAGGGCATCCCCATCCTCAACTTCCTGGTGCCCAAGGCCTTCCTGCACGACAACGGCCGCCTCACCGGTATGAGCTTCGAGAAGGTCAAGGCCGAGTACGACGCCAAGGGCCGCCGCAACCTCGTGCCCACCGGCGAGCCCGACCAGGTTTTCGAGTGCGACGACGTGCTCATCGCCGTGGGCCAGGAGAACTCCTTCCCCTGGATCGAGCGCGACATCGGCCTCGAGTTCGACCCCAAGTGGGACATGCCGGTGGTCAACGAAGAGACCATGCAGTCCACCATCCCCAACGTGTTCTTCGGCGGCGATTCCGCCTTCGGCCCGAAGAACATCATCTGGGCGGTGGCGCACGCCCACGCCGCGGCCATCTCCATCGACAAGCTGCTGCACGGCGAGAACGTGAACGACCGCCCGCCGCCCACCGTGAACCTGATGTCCCAGAAAATGGGCATCCACGAGTGGGCCTACGACAACGGCGTTTCCAACGACCTGCGCTTCAAGGTGCCCTGGCGCGACACCAAGATCACGCTGAAGAACGTCAAGGTCGAGGTGGAGATGGGCTTCGACCCGGCCACGGCCTTCAAGGAGGCCCAGCGCTGCCTGAACTGCGACGTGCAGACCGTGTTCACCAAGGACCTGTGCATCGAGTGCGACGCCTGCGTGGACATCTGTCCCATGGACTGCATCACCTTCACGCCCAACGGCGACGAAAAGGACCTGCGCACGCGGTTGACCGCGCCGGCCATGAACGCCACCCAGGACCTGTACGTGTCCCCCGAACTCAAGACCAAGCGCGTGATGGTCAAGGACGAGGACGTGTGCCTGCACTGCAGCCTGTGCGCCGAGCGCTGCCCCACGGGCGCCTGGGACATGCAGAAGACGCTCATCGAGATGACTTACGCCGGGCCGTCCTGCCGCGACAAGCACTCATCCTCGGCCAAGAAAGCCGCATAACAGGAAGGAACAAGGGGGCGCATTTTTGTAATGAGTTCCCCCTTGTATCCCCCTACTTCGGTTCGGCACAGTTAGCCAGTTCGGCGCATCCAACCAGCGAAACCAAACATGAAACCCATCGAAGCCGTCAACGACTTCGTCGTCAAGTTCGCCAACGTCAACGGCTCGGGCTCGGCCTCGGCCAACGAGCTGTTCGCCAAGGCCATCATCCGCCACGGCGTTCCGGTGAGCCCGCGCAACATCTTCCCCTCCAACATCCAGGGCCTTCCCACCTGGTACGAAGTGCGCGTGAGCGAGGACTGCTACCTGGGCCGGCGCGGCGGAATCGACCTCATGGTGGCCATGAACCCGCAGACCTGGGATGCCGACCTGAAGGAGATCGAGCCGGGCGGCTTCCTGTTCTACGACTCCTCCAAGCCCATGCCGAAGTCGAAGTTCCGCGACGACGTCACCGTCATCGGCGTGCCGCTCACCGAGATCTGCAACGCCGCCTACACCGATCCGCGCCAGCGCCAGCTGTTCAAGAACATTATGTATGTGGGCGCGCTCGCCGCGCTCATGGACATCGACACCGAGCTCATCAAGGCGGTGATCGCCGAGCAGTACAAGGGCAAGGAGAAGCTGTTCGCCTCCAACGTGCACGCGCTCGGGCTGGGCTACGACTACGCCAAGGCCAACCTGAAGTGCCCCATTTCCCTGCGCGTGAAGAAGGCCGACCGCGTGGGCAAGAAAATCCTGGTGGAAGGCAATGCCGCCGCGGCGCTGGGCTGCGTGTACGGCGGCGCCACGGTGTGCGCCTGGTATCCCATCACGCCCTCGTCGTCGCTGGCCGAGGCCTTCCAGAAGTATTGCGACAAGTTCCGCGTCGACGCCGCCACCGGCCGCCACAAGTTCGCCATCGTGCAGGCCGAGGACGAGCTGGCCTCCATCGGCGTGGTGACCGGCGCGGGCTGGAACGGCGCGCGCGCCTTCACCGCCACCTCGGGCCCCGGCATCTCGCTCATGCAGGAGTTCATCGGCCTGGCCTACTTCGCCGAGATCCCGGTCACCATCATCGACGTGCAGCGCGGCGGCCCGTCCACGGGCATGCCCACGCGCACACAGCAGTCCGACGTGCTGTCCTGCGCCTACGCCTCGCACGGCGACACCAAGCACGTGCTGCTGTTTCCCGAGGACCCGCGCGAGTGCTTCGAGTTCTCGGCCGAGGCGCTCGACCTCGCCGACCGGCTGCAGACGCCGATTTTCGTCATGACCGACCTCGACATCGGCATGAACCAGCGCCTATGCGAGCCCTTTGTCTGGGACGACAAGCGCGAGTACGACCGCGGCAAGGTCATGACCCGCGAGATGCTCGACGAGGGCCGCGACTTCGGCCGCTACCTGGACGTGGACGGCGACGGCATCCCCTACCGCACCTACCCGGCCACGCATCCCACCAAGGGCGGCTACTTCACCCGCGGCACCACGCGCAACGCCTACGCCCAGTACAGCGAGGCGGGGCCCGACTACATCTACAACGTGCAGCGGCTGCTGCGCAAGTTCGAGACCGCCAAGGAGCTGGTGCCCAAGCCCGTGCTGCGCGCGGCCTCGAAGAAATCCCGTTTCGGTGTCATCTACTACGGCTCGACCAGTCCCTCCATGGCGGAGGCCTTTGACCGCCTGGACGAGCAGGGCCTGCACGTGGACATGCTGCGCGTGCGCGCCTTCCCCTTCCACGAATCGGTGCTGGATTTCATTGCGGACCATGAGCACGTGTTTCTGGTGGAGCAGAACCGGGACGCGCAGTTGCGTACGCTGGTGATCAACGAGGGGAACATTGACCCCGCGAAGATCACGCCGGTTTTGCATTACGACGGAACACCGATTACGGCCCGGTTTATCGTCAATGAGATTGCCCAGCGGCTGTCCGCGTTCAACGTGAAGCCGATCCAAAAAGGCAAAGCTGCTTAGTAGTGGTTATTGATTGAATGCAAGAGACTCTTCACGTTGCCCTCTCCCCAACCCCTCTCCCTGTGGGAGAGGGGCTAATGCACCCGTAGCCAAGGCCTGCACATGACTTATCTGACAAAGCCTAAACTTCATCACCCGACGCTGCCGACCAACAAGCTCGGCTACACGCGCCGCGACTACGAGGGGAAAATCTCCACTCTGTGCGCCGGCTGCGGGCACGATTCCATTTCCGCCGCCATCATCCAGGCGTGCTGGGAACTGGCCATCGAGCCGCACAAGGTGGCCAAGCTGTCGGGCATCGGCTGCAGCTCCAAGACGCCCGACTACTTCCTCGGCAACTCGCACGGCTTCAACACCGTGCACGGCCGCATGCCCTCGGTGCTGACCGGCGCCAACCTCGCCAACCGCGACCTGCTGTACATGGGCGTGTCGGGCGACGGCGATTCGGCCTCCATCGGCTTCGGCCAGTTCGCGCACTCCATCCGGCGCGGCGTGAACATGGTGTACGTGGTGGAGAACAACGGCGTGTACGGCCTCACCAAGGGCCAGTTCTCCGCCACCGCCGACAAGGGCTCCAAGTCCAAGAAGGGCGTGATGAACACCGACGAGTCCATCGACATGGTCATGGTGGCGCTGCAGCTCGGCGCCACTTTCGTCGCGCGCAGCTTTTCCGGCGACAAGGCCCAGCTGGTACCCATCATCAAGGCCGCCATCGAGCACCGCGGCTCGGCCTTCATCG
>DATNCF010000252.1:0-9658 GCA_035571675.1 Burkholderiales bacterium
AGACCATGCAGGACCTGATCGCCTACGCCAAGGCCAACCCCAACAAGCTCAACTACGCTACCTCCAACGCGCTTACCCTGCTCGATGCCGAGGCGCTGAAACTGAAGACCGGCATCAGCTACACCGCCATCCAGTACAAGGGCGCGGCGCCCATCGTGCCGGCCATGCTGGCCAACGACGTGGACTTCACCATCGACAGCCTGCCCACCTTCGCCCCGCACGTGCAGTCGGGCAAGGTACGCGTGCTTATGACGGCCGCGCCCACGCGCTCGTCGGCGCTGCCCAACGTGCCCACCGCGGCGGAAACGGGCATTCCCGGCTACGCTGCCGGTTTCTATCTCGGCCTGTGGGCGCCGCTCAAGACCCCGAACGACATCATCCGACGGATGTCCACCGAGACCACGGCGGTGATGAAGATGCCGGAGGTGGTTGAATTCATGAAGCAGCAGGGCACCGAGTCGGTGGGCGGGACGCCGGAGGAACTGCTGGCGACGCACAACGCCTTTCAAAAGACCCTGGCCGACGCGGCCAAGGCCTCGAATTTCGAGCCGCAGTAAGCGCTGCGGATCAGCGCTGTAGTCCCGCACTAACCGCCGCCGGGCTGTGGCCCGGCGGGCCTTCACCTGAATGGAGTACCGAATGCGTGTGCGCGTCAAGGACATGCCTCCTCAGAAAATCGACCGCTTTCCGGTGGAACAGGGCCATGTGAGGATGTTCGCGCAGGCCATCGGCGATCCCAACCCGATTTACCAGGATGCCGGCTACGCCCGCGCCAGCGAGTTCGGCGGCATCATCGCCCCGCCCACGTTCACCGAGGCGGGGCTGCACTACGACGACCACTTCGCCTTCCGCCCGCGCATCGGCCAGCCCTGGTTCGGCTCGGGCCGCGAGGCCTGCAGCGTGCCCGACAAGGAGGAGGATGCCGGCGGCACCGACATGCACGCCGAAACGCACCTTACCTACCACATCCCGCTGCGGGTGGGCGACGTGCTGCACGGCGTGGCCTACAAGGGCCGCTCCTGGGAAAAGCACGGCGCGCGCTCGGGCAAGCTCACGTTCCACGAGAGCATCACCGAGTTCCGCAACGAACAGGATCTGCTCATGGTGACCTGCTCCACGGTGGGGCTCACCACCGAGCGCAAGGTCGAGCAGCCCGCCGTTCCCGCCGAGCCGCGCAACCTCGCGGCCGAGCCCAAGGCCGAGTGGCCGGCCGGCTATCCGGTGCGCCGGCCGCGCGCCGGCGAACTGAAGGTGGGCCAGCGCCATGCCGCCGTGGTGGTGGACAACCTGCGCCGCGGCCAGATCATGCAGTACGCCGGCGCCGCCGGTGACTTTTCGCCGCAGCACACCGACGAGGTGTACAACACCCAGTCCGAGGGCTACCCGTCGGTGTTCGCCCACGGCATGCTCAACATGGGCATGCTGGGCCGCATGCTCACCGACTGGCTGGGCGACGCGCGCCTGACGCGCTTCGGCGTGCGCTTTGTCACCCAGTCCTGGCCAGGCGACACCATCACCGCCGCCGCCACGGTGAAGGCCCTGCGCGAGGAGCATGGAGAGCCGCTGGTGGACCTCGACCTCGTCAGCACCAACCAGTACGGCCGGCCCATCATGACGGGGTACGCGACGGCACGGATAGACCGCTAGCGGGTTTTCGTCCTGCCCGTAGTCACGCGGACGTGCCGCATGAAGCGCGCGCTCTCGCTGAGCACGATCTCCGGCCGCTCGCGGTAGGGGGCATGCCCGCAGCCGGCCAACTCCAGCAGGCGCGTCCGTGGGGACCGGCGGGCAATGCCGTGTATCTGCTCCAGCGTGCCGTATTCGTCGTTGGTGCCCTGAATCGCCAGCACCGGACAGCGCAGCGACTTCAGTTCCTCTTCGATGCTCCAATCGCGGAAAGCGGGATTGCACCAGGCATCGTTCCAGCCGTAAAAGGCCGACTCGGGATCCGCATGGTGACGGGCGAGGCGCGCGCGCAGGCCGGATCGGTTGTAGTTGGACCGTATGTCCTCGATGCTGGCGGTGCTCACCGGCTCGACCCGGATATGCGGCGCTACGACAATCAGACCGGACACGCTGTCCGGAAACCGCGCGGCGAACAGCAGCGCGATCGAGCCGCCGTCGCTGTGGCCGAACAGCCACGGCTTGCTGCGTGCGGGGTCGATGCCAAGCGTCGCAAGCAGAGCGGGCAGCACTTCGTGCGCCTGGCGGTGCATGAAATCCGGCTCCCAGCGCTCGCTGTCCGCGCGCGGCGTTGATTGTCCGTAGCCGGGGCGTGAATAGACGATCCCCCGGCAGCCCGCGGCCTTGCACAGGCGCGCGGGAAACTCTCCCCATGCGGACACCGAGCCCAGGCCGTCATGCAGGAATATCACCAGCGGCCCGCTCTCGCCGCCTGTGAAGGCGTACTCGATGGCGATGTCGCGGCCATCCCAGCGAACGGTCGCGTTGGCCATCGCTCTCTCCAGTGCGGTCAGTGGCTGCCTTCGCCGACCCTCCGCTGAGGACAGCCGACCAACGAGTGGCGCATTATATTGCATCGCATTGGCCCCCGGCCCTTTGCCTTAGGGGCCCGCGATGAAGGCGCAACGCTGTTGGCCGCCATCGACTGCGGCGCCGAGCCGGCGCGCTACCGGCATTGGAAGCTGAAGGGTTCTGGTAAGATTTCGCGCCTTGCGACGGTCTCAGCCCTCGCGCCGGGCAAAACGGGAGCACACATGCCGAACGCCACGCAGAATCGCCGCCGTTTCATCCAATCCGCCGCCGCCGGGCTTGCCGCCGCCGCGTGGCCGGCCATCCCGTTTGCGCAGGAACCCAGGCTCAAGGTCGGGCTCATGCTGCCCTACACCGGCACCTACGCCGCGCTCGGCATCGCCATTGCCAACGGCTTCAAGCTGGCGGTGCAGGACCAGGGCGGCAAGCTGGGCGGGCGCGGCATCGATTACGTCACCCTCGACGACGAGTCCGATCCGGCCAAGGGCGCCGACCGCGCCAACCAGCTCGTGAACCGCGACAAGGTAGACGTCATCGTCGGCAGCGTGCACTCGGGCGTTCAGATGGGCATCGTGAAAATCGCCCGCGAGAGCGGCGTCCTGAACATCATTCCCAACGCCGGCGTCGAGGCCGCCACCACCACCCTGTGCGCGCCGAACATCTTCCGCACCTCGTTCGCCAACGGCCAGCCCGCCTATCCCATGGGCAAGTACGCGGCCGACAAGGGACACCGCAATGTCGTGACCCTGGCCTGGAAGTACGGCGCGGGCGAGGAATCCGTGGCCGGCTTCAAGGACTCTTTCCAGAAGGCCGGCGGCAAGGTCACGCGCGAGCTGTGGGTGCCGTTTCCCAATGTCGAGTTCCAGGCGCTGCTCACCGAGATCGCCTCGCTCAAGCCGGATGCGGTGTTCGTGTTCTTCGCCGGCGGCGGGGCGGCCAAGTTCGTCAAGGACTGGCAGGGCGCCGGGCTGAAGGGCAAGATCCCGCTCTATAGCACGGGCTTTCTCACCGACGGCGTGCTGGAATCGGTGGGCAACGCCGCCGAAGGCCTGGAGACCACGCTGCACTACGGCGACGGCATCGACACCCCCCGCAACAAGTCCTTCCAACTCGCCTACGCCAAGACCTTCAAGCTGCAGCCCGACGTATATGCCGTCCAGGGCTACGACGCCGGACAGTTGCTGGGCATAGGGCTCAAGGCCGTGAAGGGCGACATGAGCCGCAAGAAGGAGATGTATGCGGCCATGGGTTCCGCCGTCATCGACAGCCCGCGCGGCAAGTGGAAAATGTCGACTGGGCACAATCCGGTACAGGACATGTTCATCCGCAAGGTGGTGGGCACGGAGAACCGTGTGACAGGGGTCGCGATGAAGGCGCTCGACTATCCCTCCGCCGCCACCTGCAAGATGCCCGTCTAGCGCTCTCTAATTGTTTGCCCAAGCAGATCGGTTTATTCGCGGGCGGTTGATCACGAGGCTTCCCGCTCCGCGGGAAGGGGAAAACCAATCATGCCCGTGCCACGAGGCTCGAGGTTTTGAATTCTCCCCGCGGAGCGGGGAGCCTCGTGAAAAACACGCTTCTTCTCCACAAGTCCCTCGTGACCCTCAGTTTCTTTCTTATCCAGCTTCTCAACAGCGTCCAGTACGGCCTGCTGCTGTTCCTGTGCGCGGCCGGATTGACGCTGGTCTTCGGCATCATGGGCGTCATCAACCTGGCGCACGGCAGCATGTACATGCTGGGCGCCTACCTGGCATTTTCGCTGTCCGAAGGACTGGGCAGCCTGTGGCTGGCGCTGCCCGTGGGCGTGCTGCTTGCTTTTTCCTTCGGCGCGCTGCTCGAGAAGCTGGTCATCGGCCGCCTGTACAACCGCCCGCACCTGCACCAGGTGCTGCTCACGTACGGGCTCATCCTGGTGTTCGACGAACTGCGCAGCCTGCTGTGGGGCGACGATGTTCACGGCGTGGCGGTGCCCCGGTTGCTAGAGGCTTCGCTGCCGCTCACCGACACGCTCAGCTACCCGGTGTACCGGCTGTTCATGTCGGGGGCGTGCCTTGTGGTTGCGTTGGCCTTGGCCTGGGTGCTGCTGCGCACGCGCCTGGGCATGACCATCCGCGCCGGCAGCGTCAACGGCGACATGGTGCAGTCCCTGGGCATCGACATCGGCCGGGTGCGGCGGCTGGTGTTCGCCGCGGGCGTGGCGCTGGCCGCTTTCGCCGGCATGCTGGCCGCGCCCGCCGCGTCGGTGTTCCCCGGCATGGGCAACCAGGTGCTCATCGTGTGCTTCGTGGTGGTGGTGATCGGCGGCATCGGCTCGGTGAAAGGGGCGCTGGTGGCGGCGCTGCTGGTGGGCCTGGCCGACACCTTCGGCAAGGTGGCCACGCTGCAGATCGGCGGCATGGGCGTGCTGCCCGAGCTGTCGGGGTTGGGCATCTATCTGCTGATGGCCGCCGTGCTGGTGTGGCGCCCCCAAGGCCTGTTCGGACGGGGCGCGTCATGAGCGCGGCGGGGCGCGGCTTGCGTGGCCTGTGTGGTATGTGGCTGGCCGCGGCGGTGGTCGCGGCGGCGCTGCTGCTCGTGCCCCTCTTCGAGCCTGAAAAATTCACCCTGCAGTTCATGACGCGCGTCATGGTCATGGGGCTGTTCGCCATGAGCCTGGACTTCGCGCTGGGCTGCGGCGGCCTGGTGAGCTTCGGCCATGCCATGTTCTTCGGCGCGGCCGGCTATGCGCTGGCCCTGCTGACGCCCGGTGGCGAGGCGGCCAGCTTCTGGACTTCGCTGCCCTTGGCCATGGGCGTGTCGGCGCTGCTGGCGCTCGCCGTGGGGGCGCTGGCGCTGCGCACCAGCGGGGTGTATTTCATCATGGTCACGCTGGCCTTCGCGCAAATGCTGTATTTCCTGGTGCACGACACGCGTTTCGCCGGCGGGTCGGACGGCCTGTACATCTACATCCGCCCCGACGCGACGCTCGCGGGTGTCAAGCCATTCGACCTGGATAACGTGCTGCACGTTTACTACGTGGCGCTGGGCTGCCTGGCCGCGGGCCTTGCGCTGCTGGCCTGGCTCAAGGCCTCGGCCTTCGGACGCATCATCGACGGCATCCGCCTCAACGAGGAGCGCATGCGCTCGCTCGGCTATGCGGTGTTCCGGCACAAGCTCGCGTGCTTCACGCTGTCGGGCGCGCTGGCGGGCGCCGCGGGCTACCTGGGCACGGTGCAGTTCGGCGTGGTCAATCCCGACATGCTGGGCTGGCAGATGTCGGGCACGGCCATGATGATGGTCATCCTGGGCGGCATGGGCACGCTGTGGGGCGCGGCGCTGGGCGCCGCCGCCATGCTGGGCGCGGAACTCGGTTTCCAGTCGCTGCCGGCCCTGCATGTCGCCGGCCACGACATCGATCTGGGCAAGCACTGGCTGCTGGGCATGGGCGTGTGCATTGTGCTGGTGGCGCTGTACCTGCCGCGGGGCCTGGCCGGGCTGCTGCGCCGTGCGCGCCCGGAGGCGGCCGGTGACTGACCCGTCGTTGAAGCCCGCGCTGTTGCGCGTCGAGAATCTCACGCGCCGCTTCGGCGGCCTCACCGCGGTGCGCGACGTGTCGCTTGCCTGCCGCGTGGGCGAGGTGCACGCCGTGATCGGTCCCAACGGCGCGGGCAAGTCCACGCTGGTCAACCTGGTGGGCGGGCAACTGCGTCCCAGTGCCGGGCGGGTGTTCCTCGACGGCGAGGACGTCACCGGCCTGGCGCCCGCGAGCATGGCCCGGCTGGGCGTGGGCCGCAGCTACCAGAAGACCAATCTGTTTCCGCCGCTCAGCGCCTTCGAGCATTGCCGGCTCGCGGCTCAGGCCACGACCCGGCGTGGACCTGCGGCCATCGCAGATCTGCTGCGGCTGCCCGCATCGCTGGCTCGGGCGGCGGAAGCCGCCGAGCGCGCGCTGGCCGCGGCGGGTTTGCAGGGCAGGGCGGCGCGCACGGCCGCCGCCCTGTCGCACGGCGAGCAGCGCCAGCTCGAGATCGCCATGGCGCTGGCTGCGAACCCCAGGCTATTGCTGCTGGACGAGCCGCTGGCCGGCATGGGCGCCGAGGAGTCGGCGCGCATCGTGGACCTGATCGCGCGCATCGCGCCTGATCACGCGGTGCTGCTCATCGAGCACGACATGGACGCCGTGTTCGCCCTGGCCGGCGTGCTGACCGTGATGGTGGAAGGCGCAGTGCTGGAATCGGGACCGCCCGGGCGCATCCGCGCCAGCCGCGCCGTGCAGGAGGCTTACCTGGGCACCGAGGACCCGCTGTCATGAGCTTTGGCGAGAGCGCGGCTGTTCCCCTCATCGAAGCGTCGGGCATCCACGCCCACTACGGCGCGAGCCATGTGCTGAACGGCGTGGACTTCGTGCTGCGCCCTGGCGAGACGCTGGCGCTCATGGGCCGCAACGGCATGGGCAAGACCACGCTGCTGAAGACAGTCCTCGGCCTGGTTCCAGCCACGCAAGGACGCGTGCGCATCAAGGGCGAGGACTGCACCGGCGCGCCGGTGCACCGCATCGCCCGGCAGGGCATCGCCTATGTTCCCGAGGGCCGCGGCATTTTCCCGGGCTTGAGCGTTCGCGAGCACCTGGTCATGGCGGAACGGCCCGCGCAGCGGGGCCGCGCTGCGTGGACCCTGGAACGGGTGTTCGCCACCTTTCCGCGCCTCGCCGAGCGCATCAATCATGCCGGTGAACGGCTGTCGGGCGGCGAGCAGCAGATGCTCAGCATTGCGCGCGCTCTCGTGACCAATCCCGACGCCCTCATCCTCGACGAGGCCACCGAGGGCCTGGCGCCGCTGATGGCGCGCGAAGTGTGGCGCGTGGTGAAGGACATCAAGGCCACCGGCATGGCCACGGTGATCGTGGACAAGAACTTCGCAGCGGTGTCGGCCAATTCCGACCGGGCCGTGATCCTGGTCAAGGGATCGGTGGTGTACGAGGGATCGTCAGCCGAACTGCGCGCCAGCACCGAACTGCATCTCAAGCACCTCGGCGTGTAGTCAACCAGAGCGCTTGGGAAATTCCTGGTATTGCGGCAGCTTATCCGTGATCTCGTACCACGGCGCCTTCGATCCCACGAAGATATGGCACGACGCCCGCACGCCCGGGTCGTCGTCCAGCGACCCCATGGCGAGACTGTAGCTGTCCGGCTCGGGGTCCCACAGGTTCACCATGGCCGAGCCGCACACCCTGCAGAAGCTCTTGACGGTGTCGGAGGACGAGCGATACCTCGTCAGCAACTCCTCGCCCTGCACGAAGCGGAACGAGGATTTGGGTACCGACACGCGGGCGCGAAAGGCACTGCCGTGAAACTTCCTGCACATGGAGCAGTGGCAGTACACGGCCCGGCCGATCGGCCCGTCGATTTCATAGCGGATTCCTCCGCACAGGCAACTGCCGCGGATCATGCGGACCTCCCCAGGATTTTCAGCGTGGCGGCGTCGCGCTCGCCGTTGTAATACTTGTCCAGCGCGGCGGAGAATTCGGATTGGCCTTCGCTCGCCAGCTCGAACAGCGTCATCGAGGAGCGGAACTTCAGGTCATCAGGCGTTCCGAATATGGCATGCGCGCTGCGGCCCTCGATAGCGTTCACCGCTCGCGTGCAGTCGAGCAGCCTTGCGCCCACGACCGCGTGGCGGAGATAAGCGCGCGCCTCATCCAGGCTCTTGATGGCGTAATGGCGTGCGGTGGAACTGGAACCCAGTCCTTCGATCTGCGGAAAGACAAACCAGATCCAGTGGGAGCGCTTGCGGCCCGCGCGCAGCTCCGCGAGGGCGTCTTCGTACACGCCCGCCTGGGCGGATACGAAGCGCTCCAGGTCGAACGGATCAGCGTTGAAAGGATCAGCCGCCGTAGTACACCTTCTCGCCCAGTTCCTTGAGCCACAGGATGGCGTCGTCGGCGCGGCCGGCCGGGGCCTTCTTCACCCTGGCTTCCACCACCTCGGCCACGAACAGGGTGTGGTCGCCCTTCTTCACGGCCTCCACCACCTTGCATTCCACGTGCGCGGGGGCTTTGTCCAGCACCGGGGCCTTGACCACGCTGCCCGGCGCGAACAGCTCGCCGCCGATCTTGTTGCCGTCCAGCGTTGCCGGCTTGAAGAAGTTGTAGGCGAGCGCGCTATCTCCTTTGGCGATGATGTTGAGCACGAACTCGCGCGTCTCCTCGATCAGCGCGTGGCTGTGCGAGTCGGCCTTGACGCCCACGGCGATGAGCGGCGGAGCGAAGGAGGCCTGGGTCACCCAGTTGATGGTGGCGGCGGCCGAGCCGCCCTTGCCGGTGGCGGTGATGACGAACAGGCCGTAGGGAATCATGCGCAGGGCGGTTTTCTTGGCGTCGGCGTCCATGGTTTCTCCTTTCGCGAAAGAAAAAATGGTAGCACGCCGGGCGGCGTTGCCCTGCCCATGGGACAATCCCCCTGCGCCGGATGGCGGGGGGGAAGCGAGGGCAAGGAGATGGACATGCGGTTCGGCGGGCGCGCGGCCCCGGTCAGAAGGGCAATGAGGGCGCTCTTTTCCGCGCTGTTTCCCGGCCTGGGCACGGGCACCCGGCTTTAGAATTCCCATCATGGCCACGCTGCGCGCGCTGATTGTCGAAGATTCGCCCGACGACTGCCGGCTGGTGCTGTACGAACTGCAGCGCGGCGGCATGCAGGTCGAACACACCCGGGTGCAGACCGCCGCGGCGCTGGCGGCCGAACTCGACCGCGGCGGCTGGGACGTGGTCATCAGCGATTTCGAGCTGCCGGGCTTCAGCGGGCGCGAGGCGCTGGCCCAGGTGCGCGCCCATCACGCGGCGCCGCCCTTCATCCTGGTGACCGGCGCGGTGGGCGAGGACATCGCCGTCAACGCGCTCAAGGCCGGCGCCAGCGATTACGTGATGAAGGGCAACCTGTCGCGCCTGGGCCCGGCCGTGCAGCGCGCCCTGCGCGAGCACGCCGCGGCGCGCGAGCGGCGCGAGATGGAACAGGCGCTGCGCCAGAGCGAGGCCGACTATCTAGACCTGATCGAGAACGCCGCCGACGGCATATTCGTGTGCGACGTGGACGGCCGCTACGCCAACGTCAATCCGCGGCTGTGCGAAATGCTGGGCTACACGCGCGACGAGCTCATGGCCCTGGGCGCCTCGGCCACGGTGCCCGCCATC
>DATNCF010000253.1:0-4011 GCA_035571675.1 Burkholderiales bacterium
GCGGCAGGAAGCTGGGCATATTCGGCCTCGGCGCCATCGGCCTCAACGTGGCGCGGCGCATGGCCGGCTTCGACCTCGAGATCGGCTACCACAACCGCCGCCCGCGCCAGGACGGCGCGGCCTACCGCTATTTCGCCGACCTCGAGGCCATGGCCGAATGGTGCGACTACCTGGTGGTGGCCTGCCCGCTCACCGACCAGACCCACCACGCGGTGAGCGACGAGGTGCTGCGCGCGCTCGGTCCTGCCGGCTATGTGGTGAACGTGGGGCGCGGCGCCATCATCGACCAGCAGGCGCTGATCGCCGCGTTGCGCGACAACGTCATCGCCGGCGCCGGGCTGGACGTGGCCGAGGGCGAACCGGGCGTCCCGCCCGAATTGGCGCAACTGCCCAATGTGGTGCTCACGCCGCACATCGGCGCCGTGACCCAGCGCGCCTTCGAAAGCCTCAACCAGCGCCTGTACGACAACCTCGCCGCGCACTTCGCGGGAAAGCCTCCGCTCAGCCCCGTGCCGCTGTAGCCCTCCGTCCGGTTCAGTGCACGGACCGTGCGCCCAACAGGAGTATGCTTGGTGCGACTTCCAAAAGGAGGGAGCATGGCATTCAGGCAGAGCATCCGCGCGGCGGCGGCGGCGCTCGGGTTCTTCGCCGGGCTGGCATTCGCCGGAGAAGCGCTTGCGCAAGCGCAGGCTTTTCCGAATCACCGCTTCACCATGCTGGTGGCGAGCGGCGCCGGGGGCACGCTCGACCTGATGGCTCGGCTGATGGCCGATTTCATGCGCAAGCACACCGACCAGCCCATTGTCGTGGAGAACCGGCCAGGCGGCGGCGACACCATCGCCCTGACCGCGCTGGTGGCGGCGCCGGCCGACGGCCACACCATCGCCTTCGGCGGCCCGCCCATGATCGCGCCGCTGTTCATCAAGGACATGCCCTACAACGCCGCCGACGTGACGCCAGTGAGCATTCTCAGCCAGACGCCCTACACGCTGGTGGTGAGCAAGGCCTCCAACCTGCACAACTTCAAGGAGTTCATGGCCTACGCCAAGGCCAACCCCGGCAAGCTCACCTTCGGGTCAGCCACGGCCTCGCACTCCCTGGAAATGTACGGGCTGATGATCGCCCTGGGCTTCGAAGGCAATGTCATTCTCTACAAGGGCTTCGCGCCGGTGGAGACGGCGGTGCTGTCGGGGGAGGTCAATGCCAGCATTTTCGGCAATATCGGCAAGGTCAAGTCCGGGCAGATCGTGGGGATCGTCACCGGCGGCGACGCGCGCAACCCGGACATGCCCGACGTGCCCACCTACAAGGAACTGGGGTACAGCTACGATCCGCGCGCCGGTTACACGGTGTTGGCGCGCACCGCCACTCCGCCCGCGCTCATGGACCGCCTGGTGAAGGAATGCCAGGACCTGGTGCGCACCCCCGAGTACACGGCCCGCATCACCAATGGCCTGGGCATTCCCGCCGTGGGCTCGACGCACGAGTACGCAGTCAAGTACAACGATGCCTACTACCTGCAATTGAAAGCGGCGGCGGACCGCTTCGGCATCAAGCCTCAGTAGCCGTCCACCGCCATCCAGAGGAACGGTAATGCCCAAAATGCGCTTCGGCGTGACGCGCTACGGAGAGGGGGTCATTCCCCAGGCCGACTTCACCCGGCTGGTCGAGGACATCGGCTTCGACCTGGTCGGCTACGGCGACACCCAGAACATGATTCCCGACTGCTACGTGGTCATGACGGCCATGGCGCAGGCCACGCAGAAAGTGCTTATCGGGCAGACCGTGAGCAATCCGGTGACGCGCCATCCCGCCGTCACGGCCAGCGCCATGTCGGCGCTGCAGGAAGTGTCCAACGGCCGCGCCTTCTTCGGCATCGGCACCGGCGACAGCGGCGTGATCAACATCGGGCTGCGCCCGGCCAGGATGGCCGAACTGGAAGAGTACTGCCTGGCCGTGCGCGACCTGTGCGACGGCAAGGAAGCCACCTATCACGGACACAAAACCAAGCTGCAGTTCAAGCCCAGGCGCGTGCCCATCTGGATCGCCGCCGAAGGACCGCGCATGCAGCACCTGGCAGGGCGCATCGCCGACGGCGTGATTTTCGCCAACGGCATCACCGAGGAGGTGGTGAAGGACAACCTGCGCCGGGTGCGCGAGGGCGCGCTGTCGGCGCGGCGGGATCCCGACTCCATCCAGTGCTGGTTCCTGGCCAAGCCCTATTTCTGCGAGTCGGAGCGGCAGGCCTGGACGGACCTGGCCTGGACGCTGTCGGCCACCGCCAATCACGCCTTCCGCTTCAGCTTCGAGGGCAAGTTCGTGCCCAAGGAGCACGAAGCGGGCCTCAAGCGCCTGATGCAGGGCTATGCCTCGCACCAGCACAACGTGCAGGGCGCGGCCGCCAACAACTCCCGCATCGTGATCGAGAACAACCTCACCCAGTTCCTGGGTCCGCGCTTCCTCATGGCCGGAACGGCCGAGCGCATCCGCGAGCGCATGCGCCAACTGGCAAGCTGGGGCGCCACCAACCTGATCCTGAACATCCTGTTCGGCGAGCCCGTGGAATACGCCAAGCGCATCGCGCGCGAAATCATCAATCCGCTGCGCGAAGAAGGGCTGTAATGCTGCGCTGCGCGGTTCTCGACGACTACCAGCACGTGGCCCGCAGCTTCGGCGACTGGACGCGCCTGTCCGGCAAGGTGGATCTGCAGGTCCACCACGAACATTACGAAACCGAGGAGGAGGTGGCGCGCGCCGTGGGCGACTGCGAAATTGTCGTGGCCATGCGCGAGCGCACGCCCTTCCGCGACAGCCTGCTCCAGCGCCTGCCCAGGCTCCAGCTGCTCATCACCACGGGCATGCGCAACGCCGCCATCGACGTGGCCGCCGCGGCGAAGCGCGGCGTGGTGGTGTGCGGCACGGGGCATTTCGGCAGCGGCACTTCGGAACTTACCTGGGGCCTGATCCTGGCGCTGGCCCGCCACATCCCCGCCGAGTACAGCAGTTTCCGCGGCGGCGGCCCCTGGCAGGCCAGCGTGGGCATGGACCTGTACCAGCGCCGCCTGGGCGTGATCGGGCTGGGACGGCTGGGCAGCAATGTCGCGCGCGTGGGCCTGGCCTTCGGCATGCGCGTGCAGGCATGGAGCAAGAACCTCACCGCCGAGAAGTGCGCGGCCGCGGGCGTGGACTTCGCGCCTTCGCTCGACGCGCTGCTGGAGAGTTCGGACGTGGTCACCGTTCACCTCATCCTCAGCGACCGCAGCCGCGGCCTGATCGGCGACAGGGAACTGCGGCGCATGAAGCCCTCGGCGCTGCTCATCAACACCTCGCGCGGAGCCATCATCGACGAGGCCGCGCTGGTCGCGGCGCTGCGCGAAAAGCGCATCGGCGGGGCGGGGCTGGACGTGTACGACCGCGAGCCCCTGCCTCGCGACCATGTGCTGCGCGGCCTGTACAATGTGGTGTGCACGCCGCACATCGGCTACGTGACCGACGAGACCTACAAACGGTACTTCACCGATGCCATCGGCAACATCGAAGCCTGGCTGGCGGGCGCGCCCGAGCGCGTCATTCCGCCGGCGTAGTGCAACCAAGGAGAACCCATGCAGACAGCGCGCTATGAGGCGCCGAGTACCCTGAGCGACGCCGTGCGGCTGGCGGCGGCCGAGCCCATGGCCAAGTTCTTTGCCGGCGGCACCGACCTGCTGGTGCAGGTCAAGGGTGGCGTCATCGAGCCGTCCCTGTACATCGACCTGAAGCGCATCCCCGGACTGGTGGGCATCACACTGGATGCCGGCGGCCTGCGCCTCGGCGCCGCGACGCCGGCCGCGATGATTTGCGAGCACGCCGAAGTGAAGAAGCTGTGGCCCGGCTTCGTGGAAGCCGCGCACCTTATCGGCTCCACGCAAATCCAGGGGCGCTGCTCGGTGGGCGGCAACCTGTGCAACAGCTCGCCCGCCGCCGATTCGGTGTGCGGCCTGATCGTGAACCAGGCCGTGTGCGTCATCGCCG
>DATNCF010000254.1:0-5710 GCA_035571675.1 Burkholderiales bacterium
CGACGCCGTGTTCGGCGTGTTCGACGACGAACTGGAACTGGTCGGCGTGTCCCACGTGGCCGTGGAAGGGGAAACCGCCGAACTCGGCGTGAGCGTGCTCGCCGGCCACCGCGGCCGGGGCGTGGGCACGGCGCTGTTCGAGCGCTCGCACGCCTTCGCCCGCAACCACTTCATCCGCGTGCTGTACATGCACTGCCTGTCGGAAAACCAGGCCATGATGCACATCGCCAGGAAGTCGGGCATGCGCATCCGGGCCGAGGGCGGCGAGTCGGATGCGTGGCTGGAGTTGCCGCTCATGGATGCGGCGACGATTGCGAGCGAGATGTTCGACGAGCAGGTGGCGGTGCTGGACTACGCACTGAAGGCGCAGGTAAAAGCTGCCAAGAAGTTGAGCGGTGCAATGGGCGATAACGATAAAAGCAGCGGCGAGTAGATTCGCCCTGTGCCGTTTCGCGACCTCTCCCCGTGGTCGGTACTGCAGCGAACGTACAGGTTCAATCACGGAAATTCGAGCGACACGGGCGCAGGCGCCCGGCTTCGGTCAGGCTATCTTGGCGCCTCGCTCCTTGAGCAACTCCCGCAGCACCGAGCGGTGGCAGTGCGATTCGTCTTCGCAGTAGCAGCCCACCGAGACGTTGGCCTGGTGCGACAGCGCTGCGAGCAGGTCCAGGTCGCGTGAACTTTCGGCGCCGGCCATTTCCTTGCGGTAGCGTTTCTTGAACGCGTTCCAGGTCTTCTCGTCCGTGGCGTTCTGGGCGAACTTCACCGTTTCCGCACTGGGCGCGAGGTTGGGGAACCACACGTCGTACCAGTTGCCCGAGGCGAACTTCGACCTGGGCACGCCGCGCGGCGGGCGGCGCACCGTGCCGATGCGCAGGCCTTCGTCTTTCGCGCGGGGGGTGCCCAGTCTTACTACCCTTATCGCCATAATCCGGTTATGCAACGCCCTTTAGGCAGAAGCCCTATTCAGAATTCTTGTCCGCGACAACCATGCATTCCCATCCGTCGTATTCGCCACCGAGTTTCTGCGCGCTCTCGAAGAGAGGAATCGTTATGTCATCAATCCGTTCATATGCAGGCGTATCCATGCGCCATATCTGCACCCCAAACCTTAGGGGCTCTTTCGCATCCGACAGGGCACGCGTCATATAGCCCAGCTTGCTTACTTGCTCGATAAAAGACTGGCGGCATTGCGAATCCGAAAAGTAAGCCCAATGGTCAATTTCACGGCTTACTTGAAGAGTATCCCCTTTACTTTCCAACGCTTGGAGAACGCGACGATTTTGGATTCGCCGGTTGTCCATGGGACTTGGTAGCAGGTACCCAAAATATGTTTTCCACGACGAATCGACGCGAAAACTTATGTCATACCGATATTGGGAAAATCCCATCATCACGCTGGAGACAGCGTGTTCCCATTCTTTCTCTAGGGAGCTGTAACAGAAAAACTCCCTATAGCCATTGCTTGTGACCCTACCTACATAAATGGCTTTTGAAGTAATCGCTTTTGCGAGCGAATCCTCAATGCGCGTTAGGGTCTCAAACTCTTCCTGGCTGGAAAGCCCGTCCTGTCTCGGCTGGTTCATATGGAGACGCATGGACGCGACGTTGGGGAACCCCTTCACCGGCGCCCGGCTACGCGCGCCAAGGTCAACAAATACCGAGGCGGAGTTACCGTCGACCCTACAGAAGTAGAAGTCCCAATCGTCCGTCATTACCTAGCCTAACAATACGCGCGACCACGCTAGCCGAAATGTCAGGCTGCCAGCTTCACTACGCGAAGGCTTTTGCGTAGCTTTTCTGCCTGCCACAAATCATATTGTGTCTGCTGGTTCATCCAGCTTTCAGAACTGGTATTAAAGGCAATGGAAAGGCGCACCGCCATCTCGGGGCTCACGCCGGCTCTTCCGTTCAAAATTGCAGACAAGGTTTTTCGGCTCACACCAAGGCCCTTGGCCGCAACCGTCACGCTCAAACCCAATGGTTCAAGACAAAGCTGGCGCAGCACTTCGCCGGGGTGGGGGGGGTTGTGCATCAACATAAATATTCCTTAGTGGTAGTCCTCGTAGTCCACATCCACAGCATCCTTGCCTTCAAATGAGAACGTCACTCGCCAGTTGCCACTTACCCAAACCGACCAAGTGTCCTTCCGGCTGCCTTTGAGGCGATGGAGCTTCAACCCCGGAAGATCCATGTCCTTAGCCGCTATCGAGGATCCCAGCCAGCTGAGAATGAGTCGTAAACGTTCGGCGTGAGACGGCTGAATACCGGACTTGGCACCCTCTAGGAAAAACTTACGCAATCCTTTGTGCTTGAAGTCGCGTATCACGGGTGAAGTGTAACCTATATGGTTACGCTCGTCAAGAGGTGCTCCGACTGGTGCGCCCCGTGCCCGATCATGTTTCGTATCAGTCGCACATCACTTTTAACGCGCCTTCAACTCATCGCGTATTTCCCGCAGCAGTTTCACCTCCTCCGGCGGCTCGGGTGCTTCGGCGGGTTTTTCCTCGGCCTTCTTCTGCAGCCGGTTCATGGCCTTGACCAGCAGGAACACCGCCCAGGCCACGATGACGAAGGAAATGAAGGCGTTGATGAACACGCCGTAATTGAGCGTCACTGCCCCGGCCTTCTGCGCCGCGTCGACGCTGGGATAGGGGCCGGGCTGGGTGCCTTGCTTGAGCACGATGAACAGGTTGGCGAAGTCCACGCGGCCGAGGACGAGGCCGATGGGCGGCATGATGACATCCTTGACCAGGGAATCAACGATCTTGCCGAAGGCGGCGCCGATGATGACGCCGACGGCGAGGTCGACGACGTTGCCGCGCAAAGCGAACTTTTTGAATTCCTCAAGCATGGCTTATTTCTCCTTATTGGCGGTTAGTTGAGGTTGCCCTTGTCACGTTTCCCTCATCCCCATCCCTTCTCCCAAGGGGAGAAGGGAGCCCATATAGCGCAAGTTTGCACGGCATCAAAGCAAAAACAGTGTAGCCAAGCCCAAGAATATAAAGAATCCGCCGCTGTCGGTACACGCCGTGATCATGACCGATGATCCGACAGCCGGGTCTCTTCCCAACTTGACCATGGTCATGGGTATCAGGACGCCCATCGTTGCCGCCAAAAGCAAATTCAGGGTCATGGCTGCGGTCATGACCACGCCCAACGATATGCTGCGGTAGAGCGCCCAGGCAAGGACGCCCAGGATGCCGCCCCACATCAGGCCGTTCAGCAGCGCCACGCCCAACTCCTTGCGGTAGAGCTTGCTTGCCTGCTCGGGCTGGATCTGGCCCAGGGCGGCGGCGCGCACGATCATGGTGATGGTCTGGTTGCCCGAGTTGCCGCCGATGCCGGCCACGATGGGCATGAGCGCGGCCAGCGCCACCAGCTTCTGGATGGAACCCTCGAAGGCGCCGATGACGCGCGAGGCCACGAAGGCGGTCACGAGGTTGATGGCCAGCCACGACCAGCGGTTTTTCAGGCTGTCCCACACCGGCGCGAAAATGTCCTCTTCCTCGCGCAAACCGCCCTGGGCCAGGACGTTCGCCTCGGACTTGTCGCGGATGTAGTCCACCACCGCGTCGATGGCCAACCGCCCGACCAGGCGGCCCTGCGCGTCCACCACCGCCGCCGACACCAGGTCGTAGCGCTCGAAGGCCTGCGCCGCCTGCTGCGCCTTGTCGTAGGGATAGAGCGTGACCGTGTCGGTCTTCATCACCGACTGCACGCTGGCCTCGAGGTCGGTGACGATGAGCAGCGCCAGCGGCAGGACGCCGCGCAGGCGCTGGTTGCGGTCCACCACGAACACCTGGTCGGTGTGGCCGGGCAGCTCGTCGAAGCGGCGCAGGTAGCGCGTCACCACTTCCAGGGTCACGTCCTCGCGCACCGAGACCACGTCGAAGTCCATGAGCGCGCCCACCGAGTCCTCGGGGAAGGACATGGCCTCGCGCAGGCGCTGGCGCTCCTCCACCGGCAGGGCGCGGAACACGTCGGCCATGACCTCGTCGGGAAGGTCGGGGGCGAGGTCGGCGATCTCGTCGGCTTCGAGCTGCTCGGCGGCGGCGACCAGTTCCTCCGAGGCCATGCTCTTGATGAGCGACTCGCGCACCGCGTCCGAGACTTCCAGCAGGATCTCGCCGTCGCGCTCGGCCTTGACCAGGTCCCACACCGCCAGGCGCTCCTCGAGCGGCAGGGTCTCCAGGATGTAGGCCACGTCGGCCGGGTGCATGGCGTCGAGCTTGGCGTGCAGTTCCACCCCATGCTGCTTGTGCACCAGGGTTTGCACCAACTCCTGGCGCGCGCTGTCGACTGTCGGCACCTCCTGGCGCTGCACCAGGCCTTCCACCACGCGCTGGCGGCGCAGCAGTTGGCGCACCTCGCGCAGGTCCTCCTGGAGGTCTTCAAGTTCTTTGCGGGGGCTCGGGACAGCGTTCATGACTCAAGCGCCAGTCGGGCGCGCGGGGCGACGCGGGAATTCTAACGCTGCACTGTATGATCACCAAGATAACTATTGATGACGCATTACGTTAGCCCTCTCCCCAACCCCTCTCCCTGGGGGAGAGGGGCTAAAACCCGCGAGCTTTTCACCCTTCTCCTTGGGAGAAGGGCCGGGGATGAGGGAATCCATTCAACTGGCGCAGAAACATGGACGAGCCCACACATCACCGCTCCACCTTGGCCGAAGAGGTCAAACCCAAAGAAGTTTTTAGTTGGGCCATGTACGACTTCGCCAACTCCGGCTACACCACGGTTGTCATCACGGCGGTCTTCAATGCCTGGTTCGTCTCCGGCATAGCGGGCAAAGCGCCCTGGGCCACCTTCGCCTGGACGGCGGCCCTCTCGGTTTCCTACATTGCCATCATGCTCACCGCCCCTTTTGTCGGTGCCTGGGCTGACGTGCATGCGGCGAAAAAGCGCGTCCTGCTCGTGACCACCATTGGTTGCGTTCTGTTCACGGCCTGTCTCGCCCTGGTTGGCCCAGGCGACGTGGCCCTGGCCGTGATGCTTATCGTGCTGTCCAACTTTTTCTATGGGACGGGCGAGAACGTCATCGCCGCCTTCCTGCCCGAGCTGGCCGAGGGGCCGGCGCTGGGCAAGGTGTCGGGTTGGGGCTGGAGCCTCGGGTATCTGGGCGGGCTCGTGTCGCTGGGGGCGTGCCTGGCCTGGGTGAGCCACGCCCAGGCCGCGGGCCAGGCGGCCGCGAGCTTCGTGCCGGTGACCATGCTCATCACCGCCGTGCTGTTCGCGCTGGCCAGCCTCCCCACCTTCCTCATCCTGCGCGAGCGTGCCCGGCCGGCGGCGTCTGCCGGCCATTTCATGCGCGCCGCCTACGCGCGGGTGCTGGGCACCTTCCGCCAGGCCGCCCACTACCGCGACTTGTCGCGCTTTCTGGTGTGCATCGTGTTCTACCAGGCCGGCATCCAGACCGTGATCGCGCTGGCCGCCATCTATGCCGAGCAGGCGCTGGGCTTTTCCACCAAGGACACCATCACCCTCATCCTGGTGGTGAACGTCACCGCCGCCGTGGGCGCCTTCATCTTCGGCTACGTGCAGGACCGCCTCGGCCACGTGCCCACCATCGCCCTTACCCTGGCCGGCTGGATTGTCATGGTGCTCATCGCCTGGGCGTCGCAGGGGCGGGAATCGTTCTGGTTCGCCGCCAACCTCGCCGGGGTGTGCCTGGGCTCGTCGCAGTCGGCCGGCCGCGCCCTGGTGG
>DATNCF010000255.1:0-8876 GCA_035571675.1 Burkholderiales bacterium
ATGCCATACGCTTGGGGGCAGCCTGCCCGGGCGGGTTTTTGTCATTACAACGTCATTTGTCCTCAATTTCGGACCGGCACTGCCGATAAAGTTGCATTTGCCAGGAAAAACTTCGGCCCGGGAATACCGCGCCGGACGGGAGGCGTATACCGTAGAGGACGGGCCGCTTCGAGCGGCGGTGGCGAGGTGGGACATGCCCTTCATGCACAACGGCTTGAGAGCATCCGCGCGAGCGGCGGCAGCCTGCATTCCGTCAGCCCGCGGGCTGACGGCTTGCGTGCTCGTGGCAGCGTGCTTGCTGGGTACGGGCGCGGCCGCGGCGGCCGATGTTTTCTATGGCGCGGACGCCGCCTGGTTCCGGGACGATAACGTGGCCAAGGCGCAGGCCCACACCGATATCCTGGCCGACAGCGGCCTGGCCGCCGCAGGCAGCGTGGGGCTGGTGCTGTCCGCGCGCGAGCGCGATTCGTTCGCCCTGGGCGCGGAACTGCGCACCCGGCAGTACCGGCGTTTTCATGGACTGGACATGACGGGACTGGGCGCCAACCTCTCCTATCGCATGAAGTTCGGCCTGGGCGCCTATGCGCCGCGCGCGGCGGTGAGTTTCGCCGCGGGGCCCGAGCGCTATGGCGACGGTTTGCGGAACGGCTGGCGGTCGCGCCTGGCGCTGGAGCTCGGACGCAGGCTGAACGACCGCTGGGACATTTCCGGCGGATACGGCGTGGACCGGTTCGACGCCGATAACGTGCCGCCGCCGCTGCCCCGCTTCGGCAGGGATGTCTACAGCCTGCAGGGCCGCAGCCTGTTCGCGCGCGCGGAGTACACCTTCAACGAGCGCTGGCTGGCGCTGCTGCACCTGAATTTCCGCCGTGGCGACGTGCTGTCGAGCAGCCGCCCCAGCGTCCCGGTGTTCCTGGCCTCCTCGGACATCGCCCCTGACGCGGCCTTCGGCGGCAGCTATTTCGCCTACAAGCTGGCCGGGCGCACGGCCTCCGCGCGGCTGGGCGCGAGCTATGCGCTGTCGCCGCACAGCTCGCTCAACGTCGACCTGACGCGGGAAGTCACGGCCTCGGAAGGGCCGCTGGGTTATCGAAGCACCTTGGGCAATGCCACCTTTGTTTACAGCTATTGAACGCCTGACCACGGCATACGCCACGGCGCGGCTTGCCGCCGCGGGGTTGTTGGCGCTGTTGGCGCTCACCCTGGGCGCGGCCAGCACTGCCGCGCGCGCAGCCGACCTGCGCGTGCTGGTGAAGGACGCGGCCGGCCGGCCGGTGGAAGACGCGGTGGTGGTGGCGGTGGGGGCGAACGTGCCGGCGGCGGCCGTGCAGGCGGCGCGCGGCAACGAGATCATCGACCAGATCGACGCCGAGTTCGTGCCCAGGGTGAAGCCCATCATGGTGGGCTCGTCGGTGATGTTCCCCAACAAGGACAACGTGCGCCACCAGGTGTATTCGTTCTCGCCCGCCAAGGTGTTCGAACTGCCGCTTTACGCCGGCACGCCAGCCAGGCCGGTGCTGTTCGACAAGGCCGGCGTGGTGGTGCTGGGCTGCAACATCCACGACTGGATGGTGGGCTACGTGTACGTGTCCGAATCGCCCTGGTTCGTGAAGACCGGCGCCGATGGCTCGGCCGTGCTTCGCGGGCTGCCGCCGCAGCGCTACGGCGTGCGCGCCTGGCATCCGCGACTGCAGGGCGACGAGTCGACCACGCGCGAAGATGCCGACCTGCAGGGTGAAAGCACGGCCGCGCTCAGCTTCACGCTGCGGCTGCGGCCCGACGTCCGCATCCGGCGCGCGCCGGTGGCCGGCTCGCACTCCCACTATTGACCACGATTGAATCCAGGCTCAACTCGCGACATGGACAACGTCAAAAAACAACCCAATGCCGTGCCGCCGGCATCCACGCCGACGCCGGCCACAGCGGCGCACGGCGGCCGCTGGGCGCTGGGCGGCCTGCAGGGGCGCATCATTTTCTTCATCACCGGCCTGTTGGTGGTGGTGCTGGGCACCGTGCTGCTGGTGGTGAACGCCGTGAATTCGCGCAATGCCCACGCCACCATCGACGAAAGCCTGAACGTGGGCGAGCGCGTGTTCCGGCGCCTGCTGGAGCAGAACAACCGCCAGCTTTCCCAGACCGCCGACATCCTGTCCCTGGATTTCGCCTTCCGGCAGGCGGTGGCCACGGGCGACCGGCGCACCACCGAATCGGCCCTGGCCAACGAAGGGGCGCGCGTGGGCGCCGACCTGGTGACGCTGGTGGCCCTGGACCACAAGGTCATCGCCGACTCGCAGGACCGGTCGCTGGCCGGCAAGCCGTTTCGCTTCGCCAGCCTGCTCCAGACCGCCGAGCATGACGGCCGCGCATCGGGCCTCGCGGTGTACCGCAACGAGGTCTATCAATTGGTCATCGTGCCGGTGCTGGCGCCCGAGCCGGTGGCCTGGGCCACGTTCGGCTTCCTGCTGCGCGGCCGGCTGGACCGCGACGTGCAAGGCCTGACGGGGCTCAACCTGTCGCTGTACGGCCGCAGCGCGGGCGAGTCGTCCTGGCAGGTGCTGCTGTCAACGCTGCCGCCCGACCTGCAGGAGACGGGCCGCACCGCGATTTTCCGCGCCTCCGCCCAGGGCGGCTCGACCATCGAAGTGGCGGGCACTGACAACAATTTCCAGATGAAGGTCATCCCGCTCGGCCAGGACGGCGGCGGCATCGAGATCGTCGCGGTGCTGGCGCAGTCGGTGGCCGAGGCGCTGAAGCCCTTCCAGCGCCTGGCCGCCAGCCTGATGGCGCTGGGCCTGGCCGCCCTGGTGTTCTCGGTCATCGGCGGCACGCTGGTGGCGCGCGGCATCACCCGCCCCATCCGCATGCTGGCCGAGATGTCGCAGCGCATCGAGGAAGGCGATTTCGCCCACGACGTGGACATCGACCGCGACGACGAAATCGGCGAGCTCGCCAGCCGCTTCAACCGCATGCGCGAGGGCCTCGCCGCGCGCGAAGAGCAGGTGCTGCGCCTCGCCTACCGCGACGTGCTCACCGATCTTCCCAACCGCACCCTGTTCAACGACCGCCTGAACGTGGCGCTTGAGCTGGCCAAGCGCTCCAACGTTCCGCTGGCCGTGCTGCTCATGGACCTCGACCGCTTCAAGCAGATCAACGACACGCTGGGCCACCAGACCGGCGACCTGGTGCTGCAGCAGTTCGCCAAGCGCCTGCGCGACCTGCTGCGCAAGTCGGACACGGTGGCGCGCCTGGGCGGCGATGAATTCACGGTGCTGCTCACCAACACGCCCCCGGGCGAGGCGGCGGCCATCGCGGCCAAGATCATCGCCGGCCTGGAAGACCCGGTGCAGATCGGCGAGCACTCGCTGGACGTGCGCACCAGCATCGGCATCGCCAACTTCCCGGCCGACGGGCGCGACGCCGACATTCTCATGCGCCGCGCCGACACGGCCATGTACGCGGCCAAGCGCGCCAAGCGCGGCTACGCCACGTACGAGCCGGCGCAGGACCACCACCGCCGCGAGCACCTGTCGCTGCTCACCGACCTGCGCCACGCCATCGACATGGACGAGCTGCGGCTGGTGTTCCAGCCCAAGGTGGACCTCGCCACCGGCGACGTGGCCGGGGCCGAGGCGCTGGTGCGCTGGGTCCATCCGCAGCGCGGCCCCATCCAGCCGGCCAGTTTCATTCCATTCGCCGAGCAGACCGGTTTCATCCGCCTGATCACGCGCTGGGTGCTGGAGGCGGCGGCGCGCCAGGCGTCCACCTGGGCCGCCATGGGTATGCCGCTGCGCATCGCGGTGAACATCTCGGCCCAGGACCTGCTCGACCCCGACATGCCCGAGATGGTGCTGAGGACGCTGGAGAAGTACAAGACGCCCACGCACCTGATCGGCCTGGAAATCACCGAAAGCGGCGTCATGCAGGACCCGCACGCCGCCATCGCCGTGCTGAAGCGCGTGCGCGAGCTCGGCATCGACCTCGCCATCGACGACTTCGGCACCGGCTACTCGTCGCTCGCCTACGTCAAGCAGTTCATGGCCACAGAGCTGAAAATCGACCGCTCCTTCATCCGCAACGTGGTCTCGGACCGCAAGGACCGCGCAATCGTGCTCTCCACCATCGAGCTCGGCCACAACCTGGATTTGGTGGTCGTGGCCGAGGGCGTGGAGGATACCGAGTCGGTGAACGTGCTCAAGGAACTGGGCTGCGACATCATCCAGGGCTATGTGTATTCGAAGCCGCTGGAGGATCGGGAGTTTCGGGACTGGGTGAGCGCGCGCAGAACCACGACCGCCAAGACCGTGGCCTCGGCGGCGTGACTCATCCGGCTTGGAGGAGCGATTCCAGGTTCAAGCGTCTCTGCTGGAACCGGGCCCGCTCACCCCGTAGCTAGGCCGCTGCCGCGCTCCGCCCGTTCAGGAACGCCATGAACTCCGCCGCCGCCATGGGCCGCCCATAAAAATAGCCTTGCGCCTCGTCGCAGCTGTGGCGGCGTAAAAACTCGACTTGCTCGGCCGACTCGATGCCCTCGGCCACGGCCTTGAGCCGCAGCGAATGCGCCATGGCGATGACGGTGCGGGTGATGGCCGCGTCGTCGGGGTCGGAGAGGATGTCGCCCACGAAGGAGCGGTCGATCTTGATGCTGTCGATGGGGAAGCGCTTGAGGTAGGCGAGCGACGAGTAGCCGGTGCCGAAGTCGTCGATGGCCAGGCGCACGCCGGCGGCGCGCAGTTCCGACATGATGGCGATGGCCTCGGCGCTGTTCTGCATCACCGCGCTCTCGGTGAGTTCGAGCTCCAGCAGGCCGGGCGCGAGGCCGCTGTCCTCCACGGCGCGCATGACCTGCGCCATCAGGTCGCTGCGCCGGAACTGGTGCGCCGACAGGTTGACCGCCACCGTCACTGGCGCCCCCGGGCGCTGCCACTTGCGCGCCTCGGCGCAGGCGGTGCGCATCACCCATTCGCCCATGGGCACGATGAGGCCGTTCTCCTCGGCCAGCGGGATGAAGGTGGCGGGCGGAATGAGCCCGAGGTCGGGATGGCGCCAGCGCAGCAGCGCCTCGGCGCCGATGACGCGGCCGCTCGCCAGGTCGACCTTGGGCTGGTAGTGCGCGATGAGCTGGTCGCGCTCCACGGCGTGGCGCAGGCTGGCCGCCAGCGCCAGGCGTTCGATGGAGTGCAGGTTGAGGGTGGCCGAGTAGAACACGAAGGCGTTGCGGCCCTGCTCCTTGGCGCGGTACATGGCGATGTCGGCGTACCTGAGGAGGCTGTGCAGGTCCTCGGTGTCGGTGGGAAAGGTGCTGATGCCGATGCTGGCGCTGGTGCGGATCTCGCGGCCATCCAGGGCATAGGGTTCGGCCAGCACGTCCACGAAGTGCTGCGCCACGCGGCCGGCGTCCTCGGGGTCCTGCAGGTCTTCCAGCAGCACCACGAACTCGTCGCCCCCCAGGCGCGCGATGGTGTCGGTCTTGCGCATGGTCCGCGACAGGCGCGCCGCCACCTCGGTGAGCAGGCGGTCGCCGGCGTGGTGGCCCAGGGTGTCGTTGATGTCCTTGAAGCGGTCCAGGTCGATGAACAGCACCGCCAGCTTGCCGGTGTGGCGCTGGGCGCGCAGCATGGCCTCCTGCAGGCGGCGCGAGAACATGGCGCGGTTGGGCAGCGCGGTGAGGTGGTCGTGGTTGGCGATGAAATGCAGGTCGCGCTCGGCGCGCACGCGCTCCGACACGTCGCGGAAATTCCACACCCGGCCCACGGTGTTGCCGGCCACGCGGTGGGGGATGGAATAGCGCTCGAACACCCGGCCGTCGGCGAGCTCGAGCACGTCGTGGCTCTCGGCCGCATGCTCGTCGCGCATTTCGCGCAGCCGCTCGCGAAAGCGCTCGGGGTCCTTGATCTGGGGCAGCATCTGCTCCTGCACCGGCAGGCCGTTCCGGCCCAGCTCCGGCGGCGCGCGCAGCGCCCACATTTCAGTGAAGCGGTTGTTGAAGCCCACGATGTTGCCGGCGTTGTCCACCACCAGGATGCCGTCCTTGGTGGACTCGAGCGTGGCGCGCACCAGCGCCAGCGACTCCTCCAGGTCGTGCTCGGCCTGCCTGCGCTCGCCGATCTCCGAGGTCAGGGCGGTGTTGCTTGCCTCCATGCGGGCGTTGGCATCCTGCAGCACGTTCACCAGGCCGGCGTTCTCGCGCCGCAGGTTGAGGCTGGCCACCATGAGGCGGTTGATGCGCCGCGCCGCGCTCAGCATCCCCACCAGGTAGACCGCGCCCACAGCCCCCATGCCCGCATTGAGAGGGCCGGCGCGCCCGAAGAAAACGGCCACAACAGGGCCGAAGGTCAGCAGCGCGTACAGGTAATAGACGCGCGGGGCGATGGCGAGATAGGGCACCGCCGCCGCGACCATGCCGGCCAGGATGAGCAGGACCACCACCTGCTGCTCGGGGCTGGAGTCTCCGACCAGAAACAGCGCCGCGGCTCCCCAGATGAGTCCCGAGGCGCCCACGGACAGGAAGAAACGCCGATACCAGGCCTGCTGGTCCGGGTCCGCCGCGCGGCGGTAAATGCCGATGGAAATCAGCCGGCTGATGCTGAGCAGCGCCAGGCAGCCGAACCAGGGCAGTAAAACCTCAGAGGCCACCGCCCCCCATTGGGTGCCCACCAGGATGGCCCCGACCACCAGGGCGAACCATTGCGAGGTGGCGGCGCTTTCGTACAGCAACTGCACGCGTTCGCCGAGCGGCGGCTCCTCCTCGTGTGCGGGCCGCGGTTGCGGTAATAAGCCGCGGGCGGCGTCGGCGAAGGCTCCGCCAGCCGGGTTGGGCTCCGCGGACGGGATGGCGGGGGCTGGGGATTTTCGCTTCATCACACTGTTATATCGGCGTCAGTCAACGCTTCAACACTGTCAGAAGTCCGACAAATTGCCTGTGCGATGACGCAAAAAAGCCGGGTTGGGAACAACCATCACCTCCTCAATCAACTGATTCTAAACGATTTTTCTCGAAAATGGCGCCTTGGCATGGGGCATGCACATGGAATGTCAGCGTGATTCCTTCGGGAGGACTTGAAATGGACCAGAACAAGATTCGATTGTCGGCGCCGCAAGCGGCAGAGCCCAAGCCGTCCCTCAAGCGCAAAGTCCACGGGCTGGAAACCCCCTGGTTCGGGCGGCAACGACCCCCGCTCGAGCAGGGAAACGCCTTCACCCATGTACCGGCCCGGCAGAAGCTGGCCGACCACGTGGCTGAATATGGATGGCATTGCGTGAATGTGCCCGCGGAGAAAGACGCGGCACAGTACTCCTACACCGTGGGCCTGTACAAGTCATACAAGCATCCCGAACTCATTATTTTCGGCCTGCCCGCGCTGGCCGGCTACCTGGTGATGCAGAAACTGGTGGGCTCCATCCTCAGGGGCCGGCCGCTCAACCTGGCCGCCCCCGCCGACATGCTTTTCGAAGGGCCACCCTGCCAGATCGTGCGCGTGCCGGTGCTGAAATACGACCGCTATGCCAGCATCTGCCGCGAGTACTACAAAGGCTACGGCTTCCCGCTGTACCAGATCGTGTGGCCGACGCTGAACGGACAGTTCCCCTGGGACGAGGACGCGCCTCAGTCGCTGAGGAACAACCAGCCGGTGCTGGGGCACATGCGGGCGATGCGCTAACGATCCTC
Source organism: Burkholderiales bacterium (assembly GCA_035571675.1). GTDB lineage: Bacteria > Pseudomonadota > Gammaproteobacteria > Burkholderiales > SG8-39 > CAIYPG01. The sequence goes on from DATNCF010000255.1 coordinate 7,667, forward strand.
TGCTCCGAGCGACCTTAACCTGCGCTTGGCGAACCGAACCTTACATTCTCATTACTGAGACAAACCATCTTCAATCGCGATATCACTGCACTGCGGCATTAATTCACAGACATGGCACAGCGCATCACATAAACTTTTCATCGCGCTCGGGGTCTCCTCCTCCTTCCCTGAATGCTCAGGCCCCACCGCTCCTGTGGGGCCTTTTTATTTCCGCGGTCCATTTCGTTGCCGGGTTATTTTCGTTTGCCTCGGCGAGGCGCCGCCGCCGCCATGAGCAGCACCAGCTTGAGGTCACCGCCCGTGGCGGGCCGCAGTGTCATCTGTTCGTAAGCGACTTCGCCGAGACGCGGATGATGAAAGCGCCGCTCGCCGCCCTCCCGGCCCAGCACTTCCTGGCCGGCCCAGAAGCGCGCGAAATCGGGACTCTCGGCCGCGAGTTCCTCAATCAATCCACGCAGCGGCTCCTCGTCCGCGAGACGGCCGCAGTCGGCACGGAATTCCGCCACAAGCCGGCGCGCGCGGCCTTCCCAATCGCCGACCAGCCGGCGCGCCGGAGCATGCAGGAACAGGAACTTGAGCAGGTTCGGCTCCGCCGCCGGGGCGTCTTGAGGCTTTCGCTCACTGCGCCGCGCCTGGTTTTTAACCGGCGTGCGCGCCTCCCGGCGAGCACCCCAGTGCAGGAAAAGCTCGGCGGCGCGAGCGTTGGCGGACGCGATGTTCCACTGCCGGTCGAGCACGTAGGCCGGGCATTGCATGACGTGCACGCTGCCGAGCAGCGTGTCGGCGGCGGTGGCCTGCGTCGTGGGCGAAGCCGGATCGCGCCGCCCGGCGAGGTCGAACAGATAGGCGCGCTCGGCAGGCGAAAGCCGCAGCGCATCGGCAAGGCGCGCCAGCACCGGGGCCGAGGCCGACACCGCCCGGCCCTGCTCGATCCAGGTGATCCAGGTGGGGCTGACCGCGGCCAGCACCGCCACTTCCTCCCGGCGCAGACCGGGCGTGCGGCGCCGCCCGCCCGCGGCCAAGCCCGCCGACTGCGCGGACAGTCGCTCGCGGCGCAGGCGAACGAACTCGCCCAGGCGCCGGCGTTCGGCGGCGTGCGATTTTGCGTCGGTCATGGGACATTTTATACCAGGATAATGTATTCTCTTGTACCAGGATAAAAGCGGGGCTAATCTGGGCGCCGTCCCCCTCACGGGCCGAACCGACCGCC
>DATNCF010000256.1:0-2243 GCA_035571675.1 Burkholderiales bacterium
GCCCTTGAAACCGACCGGGTGGTTTGTTAAATTACGGCTGGGCGGTTCGCCGCTCCCCGCTTTTCCTCCCTGAGCGGGTGCCTTAATGTGTGACAGCAAAAAGGCTTCCCACCCCGGCTTTTGAGCCGGGGTTTTTTTTGGGCGCACGTTTTTTGTCCCTACACTTGCGCCATGCGCTGGATCAAATGAACACCGGGCGAGGATGCACAAGACCTCCGCCTGGCCTCTTTCGCAAGCCTACGTGGCGTTGATCGTCTATGCCAGCCTCTATCCTTTTTCCGGCTGGCGCGATCAGGGCCTGGCTCCGTGGGAATTCCTGCGCAGTCCCTGGCCCAAATATTGGACCGGCTTCGACGTCGCCGCCAACGTCGCCGGGTATGTGCCACTGGGTTTCCTGCTGGCGCTGAGCTTTCTGCGGCGCGGCAGCCAGGGCTTCGCTCCCACCACGAGGACGGCAGCGGTCACGGTGTCCGTGCTCGCAGCCGCCGTGTTGTCGCTGTGGATGGAGGCCCTGCAAAGCTACCTGCCTTCACGCGTCGCTTCGAATGTGGACTTCGCCCTCAATGTCGCGGGTGCACTGATCGGCGCGGTACTGGCGGCAGGGCTGGAGCTGGCCGGCGCGATCGACCGCTGGAGCCGCTTTCGAGTGCGTTGGTTTGTCGACGATGCGCGCGGTGCGCTGGTGTTGCTGGCGCTCTGGCCGTTTGCGCTGCTGTTTCCGGCATCGGTGCCGTTCGGGCTCGGCCAGATTTTCGAGCGGGTGGAAACCGCACTGACCGATTGGTTGCTCGACACGCCATTCCTGGAGTGGTTGCCGGTGCGCGATGTCGAGTTGCAGCCGCTGGTTCCGGGGATGGAACTGGTCTGCGTCGCACTGGGTGCCATCATTCCCATCCTGCTGGGCTACTCGATCATCCGCGCGCGGGGCCGGCGCTTCTTGTTTGTTCTCGCCACTGTTGCAGTCGGTGTGGCTGCGACCGCCTTGTCGGCGGCCCTGAGCTGGGGTCCTTCGCACGCCTGGGCCTGGCTCAGCCTGCCGGTGCGGCTCGGTCTGGTGGCGGGGCTGGTGCTGGCCCTGGCGCTGTTGCCGGTGTCCCGCCGCGGCTGCGCCGCCCTGGTGTTGCTGGCGCTGGTGATCCACCTCAGCTTGTTGAACCAGGCACCGGCCAGCGCTTATTTCGCCCAGACGCTGAAAACCTGGGAGCAGGGCCGGTTCATCCGCTTCAATGGACTGGCCCAGTGGCTGGGCTGGATGTGGCCTTATGCCGCCCTTGCCTATGTGATGCTGCGGATCTCGCGCAGCGATCCGCCCAATAGAATGGCCGGATGAGCGACCCGACTTCCTCGTATTACGAGCGGCACATCTTCTTTTGCCTGAACGAGCGCCAGAACGGCGAAGCGTGCTGTGCCCAGCACCATGCGCAGGAGGCATACGACCGCTGCAAGGCGCAAGTGAAATCGCTGGGTCTGGCAGGTCCTGGCAAAGTGCGCGTGAACCGGTCCGGGTGCATGGACCGTTGTTCTGCCGGCCCCGTTGCGGTGGTCTATCCCGAGGCGGTCTGGTACACCTACGTGGACACGCACGACATCGACGAGATCGTCGAGTCGCACCTGAAGAACGGCCAGGTCGTCCAGCGGCTGCTGACGCCGCCTCATCTCGGCCGCTAGCCTCCCGATGAATTCGCAAACCCGGCGCTTCCAGCTGGCCGGTCCGGCCGGGGCGATCGAGGTGTTGCGCGACGAGCCGCTGTCCGGCAAGCCGCGGCACGGCACGGCCGTGATCACGCATCCGCACCCGCTGTTTGGCGGCACGATGGACAACAAGGTGGTACAGACGGTGGCGCGCGCCTTCGTCCAGGCGGGCTGGAGCGCGCTGCGTTTCAATTTCCGGGGTGTCGGCGCCAGCCAAGGGCAGCACGATGAGGGCCGCGGCGAGCTGGATGACATGTTGGCGGTGATCGCCGCCGAGGCCGCCGAAGGCCCGCTGGCACTGGCCGGCTTTTCCTTCGGCTCTTACGTTTCCAGCCGGGCGGCTCAGACGCTCTGGCCTTCACGCAGCATCGAAAAAATCATCCTGGTCGGCACCGCTGCTTCTCGCTTCGATGTGGCAACGCTGCCGCCGGAGGCGCACGACCGGACCCTGGTGATCCACGGCGAGGAGGACGACACCGTGCCATTGGCTTCGGTGATGGATTGGGCACGGCCCCAGTCACTTCCGGTTACGGTGGTCCCCGGAGGCGGAC
>DATNCF010000257.1:0-6228 GCA_035571675.1 Burkholderiales bacterium
CGGATTTCGCCGCGCGTCACCGCCAGCGGCCTGGCGTCCTCGCGGTCGGTCAGCGCAATGGGCTGGGCGATGGTCATCATGCCTTCCTGGATGATGCCCACGTTCTCGAATATGCCGGTCACCTGCCACGCCACCCAGCCGGACATGGACACGATCTGCCACACCAGCGGCAGCGCCATGGCCACCGTGCCCACGGGAATGCGGCCGTGGGTCCACAGATAGATGGCCAGCGCCCCGGTGCCGGTCACCAGCAGCGCGTTCAGCGTCGACAGCACCAGCCCGAACAGGGTGTTCAGCCGCAGCGACTTGTAGAAGGCGCCGGTATGTTCGTCCACGGCCTCGCGCACGTACTCGTCCTCGTCGCGGGCGCGGGCGAACAGCTTGACGGTGAGAATGTTGGTGTAGCTGTCCACCACCCGGCCGGTGAGCGCCGAGCGCGCCTCGGACACTTCCTTGGAACGGTCGCGCATGCGCGGCACGAACAGGCGCAGGAACGCGAGATAGCCCGCGAACCACAGCACCACGGGTAGCGCCAGCCAGGCGTCGGCCCGGGCCAGCAAAAAGAGCGCGGCCGTGCCGTACACCAGGATGTACCACACCGCCGAAATGAGGGCGACCAGGGTCTCGCGCACCGCCGGCCCGGTCTGCATGACGCGGTTGGAAATGCGCCCGGCGAAGTCGTTCTGGAAAAAGGTCCACGACTGCCGCACCACGTACCAGTGGTTCTGCCAGCGGATGCGGTTGGACACGTTGGCCGCAATGGCCTGGTTGGTGACCAGGTTCTGCGCCATCATGGCCGCCGGGCGGAACACCAGCAGCACGAAGGCCATGAGCGCGAGCAGCGGCCACGACTGGGCCATGAGGTCCTCGGGCTTCGTGTTCGTGACCAGCGTCACCACCCGGCCCATGAAAATGGGCACGGCCGTGTCGAGCAGCGCGACGGCAAAGCCGGCGGCGAACAGCGCCACGTACAGCGACCGCGATTGCCGCGCGAAGTGCCAGATGAAGCCCAGCAGGCTGGAGGGCGGCTCGGGATTGTCCGGCGTCTCGGTGGCCCGCAGGCGGCGTTCGAAGAGAGAGAACATTTCTGTCGCAAGGCGCGGCCGAAAGCGCTGCGCCTCGAAGCTGAATTGTAGGCGAAAACACCATCCTTCTCGAATCGAGATGAGGTTACGCCGCTCTCCCTTTATGCTAATGTGGTCAAAAGCATTTCAAAGCAGTCCTCATGGACCTCAGGGAGAATTTGGGGAATCCTCGCTCGGACATGCCGCTCCGCACGCTCCTAGCCGGGCAGATTCGCGTTCTGGAAATGATCGCTCGGGATGCGCCGCTCGCCCAGACGCTGGATGAACTGGTGCGCGTGGTGGAGACCGAGGCGCCGGACCTGATCGCTTCTGTGCTGCTGCTGGACGAAGACGGTCTGCACCTGCGCCACGGCGCCGCCCCCAGCCTGCCCCTCGCTTACATCGCCGCCATCGACGGCGAACCCATCGGCGAGCGCGCCGGGTCCTGCGGCACCGCCGCGTACCTGAAAAGGCCGGTGCTGGTGGCGGACATCGAGTCCGACCCGCTGTGGGAGGACTACCGCGACGCCGCCCTGGCGCACGACCTGCGCGCCTGCTGGTCGGTGCCCATATTCGACTCGGCGCGCAACGTGCTGGGGGCGTTCGCCCTGTACTTCCGCACCCGCGCCCAGCCCACGGTGGAGCACAGCGGCCTGGTCGAAATGGCCACCCACACCGCCGCCATTGCCATCACCCGCGCGCGCAGGCTTCGCGAGGGCGCCCTGGCCGTGGAAGATCTGCGCGAGTCCGAGGCGCGCTTTCGCGGCATCCTGGAAAGCATGACCGTGGGCTTCATGGCCATCGACCGCGACTACCGCATCCGCTACGTCAATCCCCGCGCGGCCGAAATCATCGGCCGCGATGCGGACGCCATGCTGGACCGCCCATACCTCGAGGTGTTCCCCGAGGCCGAGGGCTCGCCCTTCGAGCTTGACTACCGGCGCGTGCTGGCCGAGGGCGCCACGCGGCAGACCGAGGCCTTCTTCACGCCCTGGCAGCGCTGGTTCGAGCAGCGCGTCGCGCCCACGCCCGAGGGCATCGCGGTGTTTTTCCAGGAAACCACCGAGCGCAAGGAGAACGAGTCGCGCATCGAGTACCTGGCCACCCACGACGGCCTGACCGGCCTGCCCAACCGCAACGTCATCCGCGACCGCATCGAGCAGGCACTGCCGACGGCGCGGCGCGCCGGCCGCCAGGTGGCGGTGCTGCACATCGACCTGGACCGCTTCAAGGTGGTGAACGACGGCTTCGGCCACGCCCTGGGCGACCGCCTCCTCACCGAGGGGGGCGAGCGCCTGCGCCGGCTGCTGCGTGAAGGCGACACGGTGGCGAGGCTGGGCGGCGACGAATACCTCATCCTGCTCGCCGACCTGGCGCGCGCCACCGATGTGTACATCCTGGCGCAGCGGGCCATCGAATGCCTGCGTTTTCCGTTCGTCATCGATGACCGTGAAATCGTGCTCTCGGCCAGCATCGGCGTCAGCCTGTTCCCGCAGGACGGAAAGACCGCGGATGCCCTCATCGGGAACGCCGACGCGGCCATGCACCGCGCCAAGAATCTGGGCGGCGACACCTACCAGTTCTTCACTGACGAGATGAGCGAAGAGACCCGGCGGCGCGTGGAGATCGAGACCGAACTGCGCTCGGCCGTCGCCCGCGGCGAGCTTCATCTGGCCTACCAGCCCAAGGTGGAACTGGCCAGCGGGCGCATTTCGGGTTGCGAGGCCCTGTTGCGCTGGACCCATCCCTCGCTCGGCCCCGTTTCGCCCGGGAGGTTCATTCCCATCGCGGAAGACTCGGGCCTCATCGCGCCCATCGGCGACTGGGTGCTCGCCACGGCCTGCGCCCAGGGCAAGGCCTGGCAGGATGCCGGGCTGCCCAGCGTGAACATTTCGGTGAACCTGTCGGTGCGGCAATTCCTGCAGCGCGACATCGTGTCGTGGACCCTGGACGCGCTGGCGCGCACCGGCTTTGCCCCGGGACAACTCGAACTCGAAATCACCGAAAGCATCATCGCCCAGGATGTCGAAAAGGTGATCCGTACCGTGGACGCGCTCAAGGCCGCCGGCGTGCGCCTGTCCATCGACGATTTCGGCACCGGTTACTCAAGCCTCAGCTACCTCAAGCGCTTCCGGGTGGACGCCCTGAAAATCGACCAGTCGTTCATGCGCGGGCTGGAAGCCGGCGCGGGGGACGCCGGAGACGCCACCATCGTGCTGGCCATGATTTCGCTCGCCCACAACCTCGGTCTGAAGGCGGTGGCCGAAGGAGTAGAGACCGAATCGCAATGCCGCTTCCTGCGCCGGCACGGCTGCGACGAAATCCAGGGCTACCTGTTCAGCAAGCCCGTGCCGGCCGCCGAGTTCGAGGCCATGCTGCGCGAGGACCGGCGCTTGTCGTAAAGCTGTACCGCTATACTTCCCGGGATGAAACTCTATTCCTGGAACGTCAACGGCATACGCTCGGTGCTGAAGAAAGGCACCTTCCAGTCCTTCATGGCCGACGAGAAGCCCGACATCCTGTGCCTGCAGGAGACCAAGGCCGAGCGCGGCCAGATCGAGATCGAGCTGCCGGGCTACCATGAGTACTGGAACTCGGCCATGAAGAAGGGCTATTCGGGCACGGCGATTTTCGCCAAGCAGGAGCCGGTCAAGGTCGTCAACGGCTTTCCCGAGGACTTCGCCAAGCGCTTCAAGTTCGCGGACGAGCTGCAGCGCGACGCCGCCGACGAGGGCCGCGTGATCACCGCCGAATTCGACAAATTCCACGTGGTGACGGTGTACACGCCCAACGCGAAAGATGACCTGTCGAGGCTGCCGCTAAGGCACAAGCACTGGGACCCGGCGTTTCTGGCCTACTGCAAGCAGTTGGAGAAGACCAAGCCGGTGATTTTCTGCGGCGACCTGAACGTTGCGCACACAGAGCTGGATCTGGCCAATCCCAAGCCCAATCGTGGCAAGAAGGGGTTTACCTTGGAAGAAAGGGAAGGATTCCAGAACTTCATCGACGCGGGGTTCGTCGACACCTTCCGCATGTTTACCCAGGGCAACGGGCACTACTCGTGGTGGAGCAACTTCGCCAATTCGCGGGCGCGGAATGTGGGATGGAGAATCGACTATGTTCTCGTATCAGAGGCTTTAAGGAAGTCAGTCAAGAAGGCCGAGATACACACGAAGGTGATGGGCAGCGATCATTGTCCGGTGAGCATTGAACTGACGCTGTAGTTCCTAATTCATTAGCCTTCGTCCTTGGCGGCGCCCCTCGCCCGCGCCGGCCGAGCCACACAGCGCGCCACATAATCCTCGATCTGCGGTGTCTTCTTGTTGGCCATCACCGGCGACGCCGCGAACAGCGCAAACGCTCCCGCGTACAGCACGTCAGCCGCGCTGAAATGCTCCCCGGCAATGTAAGGCTGCCGCGCCAGGCGTTTGTTGATGAAGTCCATCACTTCGTCCGAATCCACCCAGCCCACGGCGCCGCGCTGCACGGGAAAGTTCATGATCTTGGAGGTGAACGACGGCTCGATCACGCCCGAGTAGTAGGCCAGCATGGACAGGAAATCTCCGCGCCCCGGGTCGCCCACGGCCGGGCCGAGGCCGGCCTGCGGGAATTTGTCGGCCACGTACAGCGCGATGGCGCTTTGCTCGAACACGCGCGTGTCGCCGTCCACCAGCACCGGCACCTTGGCGTGCGGGTGCGGATTGGCCGCGTCGATGGCGCCCGAGCCGTCGCGGCGGCGGATGTTGACGTAGCGGATGTTGTAGGGCTGGCCGGTCTCCTCCAGCAGCCACAGGAAGCCGGTGGAGCGCGAGCGCGGGGCGTGAACCAGGGTGAGCATGGCTGTCTCCTTCGCCTGCAATGCAATATCGAGTTGATTATGCGGATCAGCGGTTCAACACGCTGCGCGCCACGTCGCACGACTCGGCCAGGAATTCGCCGAGCACGTCATCCATCGCGCCCGCGCCCAGCAGGTCGTCGGCGCTCGCGACCAACGAGACGAAATCCCGCGTGTGCCAGTGTCCTGGGCGAGGCGCGGTGGGCAACTTCGCCGTGTCGGGCCTGGGCCAGGGGCTGATGTAGGCATAGGGCTGGTCGTAGTAGCCGTCGCCCATGGACACGCCGGCGCCGATGGAACGGGCGGTCTCGGGATCGCCCTCCTCCAGCGCGATCAGCGTGGCCATGTCGAAGTGGTGCGGCCAGGTGCGCACCGGGCCGGGCCCGGGACGCAGGTTGCCGGCGCGCCCACGCAACGCTTCCAGGGCCGAGTCCGCCACCGAGAACCAGCGCGCGAGGTGGATGAGCGCGCCGGGCTCGGTCTTGCCGTAGCTCGCGCGCTCCACCTCGTAGGGCAGCGTGACGGCGCTCGCCGGCTGCAGCCCGCGGCGCGCGAGCAGCGCATCGATCCACTCGGCCGCGGTGGCGTCGTCGAGGCCGGCGAGCGGGAGGGCGTCGCCCTCGTCCGCGAACAGTTCCAGGCCCGCAATCCCTACGCCCAGGCGCAGGCTGTCGCCCAGCAGCTGGCCGAGCAGCGCGCCGCGTCCCGCATCCCAGGTGAGGCTGGTGTGGCTGTCGTCGGGCGCGGCCGGCAGGTTGGCGCGCGCCGCGCGCGCCAGCCACTGCACGGCCTGATGCGCTTCGCGGCGCGCCTCGGCGAAGGCGATCCAGTCGATGAACATGTCTTCTCCTTGGCGGGTCTTGCTCTGTTGTCGCTTGCCCGCGAGGGCACCTTACACCCCTTCCCGCCCCGCCAAAACAAAGTTCTTGACATGCAACCATTCGGTTGCCTATTATTCGGTCCATGGATGACGACGCTGTTTTCCGGGCCCTGGCCGACGCGAGCCGCCGGCTGCTGCTGGACCGGCTGCACGAGCGCAACGGCCAGACCCTGGGCGAACTGTGCCAGGGGCTGGACATGAGCCGGCAGGCGGTGACCAAGCACCTCGGCATCCTGGAAGAAGCCAACCTCGTGTCGTGGCAGCGCCGCGGGCGGGAGAAGCTGCACTACATCAATCCCGTGCCCATCAACGACATCGCGGAGCGCTGGATCGGCAAGTTCGAAGAGCGGCGCCTGGCGGCCCTGTCGGGCCTCAAGGAAGCGCTGGAAGCAAAGACGGACAGGAAAGGCAGGAAGCAGTCCTAACCTCAAGGAGCAATCATGGCCAGC
>DATNCF010000258.1:0-13029 GCA_035571675.1 Burkholderiales bacterium
TGTGCAGCCGGTACCCGGCGACCACGCAGTCCGCCGTGCGGACGTGCTTGATTTTGAACATGACCCGCTGGTCCGGCAGGTAGGTGCCGTCCAGCGGCTTGGCCACCACGCCGTCCAGCCCGGCGCCCTCGAAGCGCTCCAGCCAATCGGCGGCCTGCGAGCGGTCGCGCGTGCCGACGGTCACGAACAACGGCGGCTTTGCGCCCCGCAGCAGCCTTTCGAGCGCGGCTCGGCGGGTGACTTGCGGCGAGGCCAGGATGCTCCGGCCCCTGGCCGCCAACAGGTCGAAGGCCACGAACGACGCCGGCGTCTCCGCGGCCAGCCGGGCGACACGCGATGCCGCCGGATGCAGCCTCAACTGCAGCGCATCAAAATCGAGTCCATGCGCAGTGGCGATGACGATTTCACCGTCGAGGACGGAACCGGCCGGCACCTTGTCCAGGAGCGCTTCATGAAGCTCGGGAAAATAGCGGTCCAGGGGCCGCAGGTCGCGGCTCTGGATCAGGACGTTCCGGGACTGCCGGAACACCAGGGCGCGAAACCCATCCCATTTTGGTTCGAACAGGTAGTCGCCTTCCGGCAAGGATGGCGCGATCCTGGCCAGCATGGGCTTGATCGGCGGGTTGAGGGCCGGCGGGTTCGGCCCCGTGCCCCTACCCATCCTGGCGGGCGGTATGGAGCCAGCCAAGCTGGTTGGCGTACACCGTCAGCAGGGCGTAGGTGGGCGACATGCCGTTTCGCCGGGCGTGGCTGAAAAAGCCATGCCATGAGGTGATCACCGGCTCGGTCCTGAAGCCTGATTTCCTGTAATGCACGTGAAGTGCACGGGTTTCGTCCATCCACGTCTCGTAGCTCGCCGGCAGCCAACTGTCCAGCGACAGGCCGTCCAGGAACAGGCCATACTCCACCCGGGTGATGTGGGCCACGTAAATGGTGCGGGGCACGCCGGAACAGGGGGGCGCCACCGCCGGAGCGGCGCGGTGCGCGACTCTCTCGATGAAGGGTGGGGACAGTATCCTGAAGACGCGTGTGCGCCATCCAGTCCACTGCCGCGTATGCATCCGGTTCACAGCCTGCTCCTGTCCATCGACCATACGCCGGCCATCAGACGGAATTTGTGGAGGTGCTCATCCGAATGGCGTCAGAGGGCGCTGACATGACCTCGGGAGACGCCGCTGGTTCTATGATATTTTCGGCTTGGCGCCGCCGGCAGGCGGCTTGGCGCCGCCGCGCAGCCGGACATAGGCCGCTCGGAGGAGCAGAAGCCCGACAACAAAGGAGAGGGACATGAAGCAAGGCGAAGCAAGCGATCGTGAACAAATTGTCGACCTGTTGGCGCGGCTGGCGCATGCCACCGACCAGGGCAGCCTGGAGGAATACGGCGCCTGCTTCACCGAGGACGCCGCCATGCACCTGCCAGGGGCCCCGGCTCCGGTCATCGGCCGCGACAACCTGCTCGCTTCCTCGAAAGCGCGGCGCGCCAGCGGAGGCGTGGGCCCGGGTTCCAAGACCCGGCACGTCGTCGCCACAACCTCGGTGCGGGTCGACGGCGATACGGCGGCCTCGACCAGCTACATCGTGTTTTATTCCACCGAGGGCGCGGCGCCCGTGGCCAAGGCCGTGCTGGTCTACAGCGACCGCTTTCGGCGCACCGGCGGCGGCTGGCTAATGAGCGAGCGCCGGGCTTCGCCGGGCTGACCGGCCAAGCGCAGGGGTATTCATCCAGGCGGCGGTCAGAGCATTTCCAACCGCCGCGGCTTGGCCGGAGGAGGAAACAGCCTGTCCAGTTCGGCCAGTTGCTCACCGGCCAGGGGGTGGTCCAGCGCCCCGAGGTTTTCCCTCAACCTGTCACGCCGGCCGGTCTTGGGAATGGCAATCACGTCGTCGTGGGAGAGCAGCCATGCCAGGGCGGCCTGGGCCGGCGTCACGCCGTGACGCGCGGCGAAGTCTTTCAGCTTCCTGTTGCTCAGGATGCGCGCCTGCTCGATGGGCGAATAGGCCATGACGGGAATGCGTTTCCGCCTCAGCCAGGGCAACAGGTCGTGCTCGATACCGCGCCGCGTGAGGTTGTAGAGCAACTGGTTGACCTGCACGCCCGTCCCGCCCGGCACCGTCTCGAGCGCCTGCATTTCGGCGAGGTCGAGGTTGCTCACGCCGTAGTAACGTATCTTGCCGGCGCGCTGCAGGGTGGTGAACGCCGCCATGGTCTCGGCAATGGGAACGGACCCGCTCCAGTGCAGCAGGTACAGGTCGATGCGGTCGGTCTTGAGCCGCCTGAGGGAACGTTCGCAGGCCGCCGGCATGCCCTTGGCCGACGCGTTGTGCGGATAGACCTTGCTGACCAGGAACACCTCGTCGCGGCGGCCCGCGATGGCCTCGCTGATGAGTTCCTCGGAACGGCCGTCGCCGTACATCTCGGCGGTGTCGATGAGCGTGGCCCCCAGGTCCAGGCCCAGCCGCAGCGTGGCGATCTCCTCGGCGCGCGTGGCGCGCTGGTCGCCGATGTTCCAGGCGCCCTGGCCCAGGGCCGGAACGCTTTCACCGGACGGCAGTTTCACGGTTTTCATTCGGGACTCCGCAAAGCTGTTGCAGTAGGCGGTAGGACTCGCAGTTAGGACCCGTGGTTTACCTGAAGGGTTCCGCCTCCAGTGCCGCTGCCTCCAGCGCAAATCATATCGAAAGAAACGAGGGGACCATGGCCAGCACGCCGCCCAGAAAATGCATCACCTTTAACTGCCGCTTCACGCCCAGCTACAGCGCAATCGGTTGGACGTCCGCGCCGTGGTTGATGGCGCATCCGTGCTCGCTATAATGGCTCGCGCCTTTCCTTTGCCGTTTCCAAAGGTCCCTCCATGCGATTCTTCACCCGCGAGCAACTCGATCGCGCCTTCAACGCCAAATCCGTGGTCGTGGTCGGCGCCAAGCGCTCGAACAACTACGTGTGGATCCGCCGTTTCACCCAGTTCAAGGGCAAGGTGTCCGCGGTGCACGTCAATCCCGAATCCATCCGCGAGATCCAGGCCGCGGGCGTTCCCTGCTTCCGCAGCGTGGATGAAGTTCCCGGCCCGGTGGACTATGTGGCCGTGACCGCGCCGCGCCGCGCGGCATTGGAGATTTTCGCGCAATGCGTCAAGGCCAAGGCCGGCGCGGTGAGCTTCTTCACCTCGGGATTCGCCGAGACCGACGAGGAAGGCCGGATGCTGCAGGACAAACTCGCCGCCATGTCGCGCGAGTCCGGCATGCCGCTGCTGGGGCCCAACTGCCTGGGCCTGTTCAACGCCGCGTCGGGCCTGAGCACGTCGCTGGGCATGCCGGTGGGCGAATCGGGCCCCATCGGCATGGTGAGCCAGAGCGGCACCCACCACAGCTCGTTCGTCAAGCTCATGTATGCCTGGCACGGCATCCGCACCGGCTCGGGCGTGAGCCTGGGCAACGCCGCGGTGCTGGACGCTGCCGATTGGGCGGAGTACATCGGGGAGAAGCCCGAGGTCAAGGTGCTCGCCGTGTACGTGGAAGGCATTGGCCGCGACAGGGCCGACTACGAGCGCTTCGCCAGGGCGGTGCGCAAGGTCAGCGCCGTGAAGCCGGTGGTCATCTGGAAAGGCGGCAGCACGCCCGACGGCGCGCGCGTCACCGGGCTGCATACGGGTTCACCGCCCATCGCCCCCGAGGAGTGGAAGCGCGTCGTGGCCGAGTCGGGCGCCGTCGAAGCGGATTCATTGGAGGGACTGATCGACACCGCCGCCATGCTGGTGAAACAGCCCACGCTGCGCGGGCCGCGGGCCGGGGTCATCATCCTCACGGGCGGGCAGGGCATTGCCATCACCGACACCCTTGGGCGCGCCGGACTGCGCGTGCCGGAGTTGTCCAAGGCTTCCCTCGACGAGCTGGGCACGTTCTTCGATCCCATCGGCGGCAGTTTCCACAATCCCCTGGACGCGGCCTATGCCACCGAAACGCCGGCCATGCTGGCGCGCGAACTGCGCATCCTGGATGCCGACCCGCAGGTGGATTTCGTGATCATGGACCTGTACCACCTCATCATGTCGCCGCAGCGCCTGCAGTCCGCCTTCGGGCTGGACGGAACGCTGGGCGGCGCGGCCGAAGGCGGCGCGAAGGAAACCTTCCTGGACGTGCTGGCCGCGCATGCCCGCGAGGCTTCCAAGCCTTTCTTCATGACGGTCACCGCGGGCGAGGCCGAGGACGCGGCCTTCCAGGCGCGCCAGCTGCTCAAGCAGCGCGGCATACTTGTGTTCGGCTCCATCGAGCGCGCGGCCACGGCCTATGCCACGGCATTGAAAGCTATGCCACGGCATTGAAAGCCATGCCACGGCATTGAGCGTGAAGAAGGGTTGACGGCACACGGGCAACCGGGTCACCCGAACATCAAAAAGGAGCTATCCATGCAACTTGCTAAATGGGCCGGCGGCGCCGGCTTGATCCTCGCCGCGGCGCTGGCCGCCGCATTGGTGCCCTCCCAAGCCGGCGCACAGGCCTTCCCGTCACGGCCCATCCATGTGGTGGTGCCTTATGCCGCCGGTGGGCAGACCGACGTGCTGGCCCGGCTGGTGGGCAATGAAATCCAGCGCCTGGCGGGGCAGCAGGTGATCGTGGAGAACAAGCCGGGCGCGAGCGGCGTGATCGCCGTCGAATACGTGGTGAACTCGGGCGCGGATGGCTACTCGGTGTGCTTCTGCACGCCGACCAACATTTTCATGCCCGCCATTCTCGACCCCACCACCAAGTTCGATCCGGTCAAGGTGATGACGCCCGTCATTCAACTGTTCGACGCCGCGGCCCTGATCGCCGCGCGCCCCGGCTTGCCGGCTTCCAACCTCAAGGAAGCCATTGCCATGGCCAAGGCCAAGCCGAACCAGTTGAGCTTCGCCTCCATCGGCACCGGCACCAAGGCGCCTTATCCGATTGAGCTGATGATCAGCATGAGCGGCGCCGAGTTCAACATGGTGAGCTACAAGGGCGAACAGCCCGTGGCCACCGACCTGCTGGCCGACCGGGTCGACCTCGGCTACGTCTCCGTCCCCACGGCGCTGCCCAACGTCAAGGCCGGCAAGCTCAAAGTCGTGGCCGCCATCGCCCCCAGCCGCCTGGCCAGCCTGCCCGACGTGCCCACGGTGGCCGAAGCGGTGCCGGGCTTCGAGGCATCGGTGTTCTTCGGCCTGTTCGTGCCCAACGGCACGCCGCGCGCCGCCATCGACAAGCTGAACGAACTGGGGGCGGCCGTGGTGGCGACGCCCGCCATGCAGGAGCGTATGAGGGCCGAGGCGCTGTTCCCGGTGGCGGCCAAGCCCGAGGCCTTTGCCGCCCGCGTCAAGGCCGATGCCGAGCGCTGGAACAAGCTCATGAAATAGGGTTACGGGCCCGCGCCGACTGGAAAGCGTCGGTCAGCGTTCCGTTCATGCTGGCGCTCGCGCCGCTAACAAACAGGCCGACCTTTGCTCAGGCCGGCATGGGCGCTCCGGGCCGTCTTCGCAGCGGCATTCTGACAATGAACTCGCTGCCCAGGCCGCGGCCGTCGCTTCTCACCTGCACCGTGCCGTTGTGAAGCTCGACGAAGCGCCGAACCAGCGCCAGCCCCAACCCGAGGGCGTTATGCGCATTGTCGGCGTGATCGCCCTGGACAAAGGCGTCGAATATGCGCGGCATGAGTTCCGGTGCTATTCCCGCGCCCTCGTCCAGAATACGGATGACGGCCTCCGCGCCCTCGGTGCTGCACCGTACCTCGATCACCGAATTGGGAGGGCTGAACTTGGCGGCGTTGCCGATCAGGTTCACCAGCACTTGCTGCAGTTTCAACGCGTCGGCCTCGATTTCGATCGGGGCGGGGATGAGAATTTGCGTGGTCAGGGACTTGGCCGCCAAGTCCGCGGAACAGGTTTCCACCGCATGCTGGACCGTGCTGCCCAGGTCCACCAGCGAGTAATTGACTTGCTGCTTTCCTTCGCGCGACAAGGTGAGTTGAAGCAGGTCATCGACCAGTTCGCCCATGGCCCGCACCTGCCGCCTGATCAGATCCACGGGATAGCAGGGGCTGGGCCTGCCGAGTTGGATGTACGCCAAATCGGCCGCGTTGGACAACGGGCCCATGAAGTTGCGCAGCTCGTGCGCCAGGGTGGCGATAAAGAGCCGGCGCTGCTCCTCGGTGTGCGTCAGGATAAGGTTGCGGTTGTCGATGGAGTCGATATGCGCCCGGATGTCGGTCCGGTCGCGCATGACCTTGCCGTATCCCATGTGCTCGCCTTGCGCGTCGAAAACGGCGGTGAGAATGCCCTCCACCCACAGGCGCGATCCGTTTTTCGACACATGCCAGCGGTCATCCTCGGACCGCCCGGTGCGCCTGGCTACTTCCCGCTCGTAGGCCGGGACGCCTTTTTCCCGGTCTTCGGGCACGAAAATCATGTCCAGCGGCTTTCCCAGGGCCTCTTCGCGCGCATACCCCAGCAGGCGGGTGGCGGCCGGATACCACTCCACAACCAGGCCGGAGGGATCCAGCAGGATCACCGCGTGATCCTGCGTCTGCATCAGCCATTGTTCGAGCAACGGCCGTATCGTGGAGTCCTCCATGCGCGATGGCGGCCCTATCGAAGCGGGCGGTCTTCGACGACGATAGGTTCCTCATTCCGCTGGCCTTCGGCAGTGTCGCGCCGCTCCCGCTCGGCGTGCCGGTTGGCGAGTTCTTTCAATTGCGCCTCGAAGGCCTGCAGTTCCTCGTCCGACAGATCGGCGCTGTTGATGATGGCATTGCGCGCGTTGTCAATGGAACGCAGCAACTCGTCCAGCTTCAGGTGAATTTCCTTGGAATCCCGGTACTGTGTGTTCTGGATCACGAACACCATCAGAAACGTGATGATGGTGGTGCCGGTGTTGATGACGAGTTGCCAGGTCTCGGAATATCCGAACGCGGGCCCGCACAAGGCCCAGACCACCACGGTCGCCATGCCGAGAGCGAAGGCCAGCGGAGTGCCGGAGGCCTTCGCCACCCATTGCGAAAACAGCCTGAAGCGCTCCGACCGGCGCGACGCAGGGTCGGTCCGGTTCGAAGTCGTCTCGCCGGGCAGGATGATTTGCTTCATGACGAGGAGGGCGGGGCTAACCACCCGGCCGTGCGCGCTTCAGCGGGTTGCCAGCCGGGCTGTACGCGGGCGGAACATAAAAGTTGAGCGTCCTGAGGTCGGCCTTGCCCGTGTTGCGGATCTCATGCTTGTCGTCGCGCTCTATCAACAACAGCATCCCGGGTTTGAGCCGGTGGGGCCGGCGGTTGACCAAGGCCGTTCCGGTCCCCGCGACCACGAACAGCCATTGATCGGCGCCGTGGTGCCGGTTGTCGGGATCGCCTTCCGACGCCCCGGGCTTCAGCACCATCTCGGCCGCCTGGGACTGCCGGTTGCCGATCGCGACGCGAAACCCCCGGCCCAGCCGCAGGGTCTTCTTTTTCATCGAGGCCTTCTTCCATGGGTGGTGATGGCACCATGGTGGTCAGCGGCCCTCGACTTGTCTGTCGGAGCGCAAGCACATTCTTGTCGCCGCGCCTGACACGGGACGGGACTATGGCCGGTGCGATGAGGGTATCCCTACAACGCATGTGCGCGGTGGCCGACTTGATGCAAGGCGTGAACCGGCATAGTTTTACTGCATGACCGTGGCCGACCTTGCCTTGATCCTGTTCGTGGTGATTCCGATCGCGATTGCCATCGTGGTGCTGACGCGCCGTGCCAAGTAGTGGTCCGGAGCCAGTGAGATTCCGAAAAGATGGCCGTGCAAACCTGACGGCCGGTGACATGTATCCGGCAATGGGCGGTCCGCAGCCACGGACGCGAGCCCAGACACCGATGAGAGGCCGGGGCGTAAGCCCAGCATAGTTGGGCTGCTGCCGGGGTCTGTCAGCCGCTGGCTGATTTCGATGCACTCTATTGACGAGGGATAATGGCGCTTTGGCAAAGGAGCGCCCCATGGCCGACTACATTCCCAGCCCGGTGGGCTGGGTCCGCGAACAGGTGGAACTGTATGAAAGGAGCGGCGGTACCCAGGGCACCACGCTGCGCGACACCGGGTTGCCCGTGATCATCGTCACCAACACCGGCAACAAGACCGGCGCGGTGCGCAAGACCCCGCTGATGCGCGCCAAGGACGGCGACAACTACATTCTGGTGGGCTCGCAGGGCGGCGCGCCCAAGAACCCGGTGTGGGTCTACAACCTGCGCGCCAACCCCAAGGTCGAGATCCGCGACCGCACCGTGGTCCAGCCCATGAAGGTGCGCGAGGTCACCGATGCCACGGAGCGCGCGCGGCTGTGGAAGCTGGCCGTGGAGGCCTATCCGCCTTACGCCGAATATCAGCAGAAGACCTCGCGGCAGATCCCGGTGTTTCTGGCCGAACCCGCGCGCTGATCAAACCGCGCGCCTCCGGCCTCAGCCCACGGCCCGCCGCGATGGGACGGCACCGAGTTCGGGTGCGCAAAAATCCTCGATCGCCTGGTGCAGGCGAGGGGTCTGGTTGACGTGCACGATGTGCCCGCAGTCGGGCAAGACGACGGCCGTGCAGTCGCGAATGGTGCTGCGCAAGCTATCCGCGCCCGAGGGGCCGCACAGGCGGCTGTTCTGGCCGGCCACCACCAGCACCGGCATGTCGAGCCGGGCGAACGTTTGCGGCTTGAGGTCGAAGCCGTTGATCTCCCCGGGGATCTCGCTGATGGTGAGGCGCTGCCGCCAGGCGCCGTCCGCCTCCTTCCAGATGCGCCCGAGAAAGGTTTCCAGCAGGGCCGGGTCGGCGTTGGGGAAGATGAATTTCCGGTAGGCCGAGTACAGTTCCTCGAAACTGCGCGGCGCTTCGGGCAACAGCGCCACGCGCTTGCGCTCGTTGTCGCGCGCATCGGGCTTGGCGAGGATGGGCGGCTCGACCAGCACCATGCGCTTCACCAGCGCGGGGTGGCGCAGCGCAAACGCGGTGTTGCGAAGGCCGCCGTTCGATGCGCCGATGAAAATGGCCGGCCCGCCCGCCAGCGCGTTCACGACGGCCAGCATGGTCTCGGCACGGTCTTCAGGGTCGATGTGGTCGCTTTCGCCATGGCCCGGCGCATCGACTGAAAGCACCCGAAAGCGGCCGTCCAGAGCCTCGAAAAGGTCCGCCCAGACGTCCGCGGCCGTCCACATGTAATGCTGGCAGACGATGGTTGGGCCTTCGGACGGCCACTCCAGTACGTGCAGGCGGCCGTCGGCCAGACCCAGATAGTGATGCAGGGGTTGCAATGGAACTCTCCGTGAAGGCGCTGCGGCCGACCTGGCCGCTTCGGGCACGTATGTTACTACGTGGCCAACGCGCCTTCCCATGAGTGGGCCGCGACGCCGCCACTGCGGCGCGACGCTGAGGCCCACGCCCGATGCCCGTCACTCCTGACGGTGATCATTTGTTGCCGGCCAGGAACGGCGCGCCGCGCGCGACCGCGACGAGCGCGCTTGCGCCGCGTTGCGGAACAGGGTGAAAAGGATCAGCAAGGCCATGGGCGCTCCGTGAGGACACTGGGTCCTGGAATCTGCAACCTTTTATCGGAAGGGGGGCCTCATTACTTGAGGTCTCAGTGTTGGCCGGCATCCCCGGAGGGCTAGAATGCGCCACGTGGCGAAGAGTTTTCGCGTGGTCGGTACTCTCAATTATCCAAACGGAAGATCGCATGGACCTCCAACTCACCGGCAAGCGTGCCCTCGTCACCGGCGGCAGCAGGGGCATCGGCAAGGCCGTGGCAAAACTGCTGGCGCGGGAAGGCGCGGACGTGGCTATCCTGGCGCGCAATGCCGACATCCTGGCGGCCGCCGCCGCCGAGCTGTCCGGCGCGACGGGGCGGCGCGTGGTGGGCGTGCGCGCCGACACCAATGACGAAGCCCAGGTCAAGGCCGCGGTGGCCGACGCAGTGCGCCAGCTCGGCGGCAGCATCGACATCCTGGTCAACTCGGCGGCGGAACCGGCGGGCATCGCGGCGCCGCCGCCATTCGCCGAGATTGCCGGGCAGGCCGTGCACGCCGAGATAGAAACCAAGGTGGTGGGCTATTTGCGCTGCGCGCAGCAGGTGGTGCCCGGCATGCGCGCCAAGGGCTGGGGCCGCATCGTCAACGTCAGCGGCCTGGCCGCGCGCATGACGGGCAGCGCCGTGGGCAGCATACGCAACGTGGCGGTGGCGGCGCTGACCAAGAACATGGCCGACGAGCTCGGCCCGGCGGGCATCAACGTGACGGTGGTGCATCCCGGCGCCACGCGTACCGAGCGCACGCCCGAACTGCTGGCCGCGCGCGCCAGGGCGCGCGGCGTGAGCGAGGCCGAGATCGAGGCCCAACTAACCGCCTCGAACAGCATCCGGCACTTCGTCGACGCGCAGGAAATCGCCAATGTGGTGGTGTTCCTGTGCTCGCCGCTGTCGCGCGCCATCCATGGCGATGCCATCGCGGCCGGTGGGGGCACGCCGCACAGCATCTACTATTAAGCCGCAGTGAAGCGCCACATGACCGAAGGATGCGAGCGATCGGGCCGCATGGCATGACAACGCGCTCAGTAGAAAATGCGCCCGCCGTCGACCACGAGGTTGCTGCCCGTCATGAACGACGAATCGGCGCTGCTCAGGAACAGCGCCACGTTGGCGATTTCGCTGGGTTGGCCCATGCGGTGCAGCGACACCAGCTTCAGCATGTTATCGATCAGGGCCGGGTCGCGCTTGCCGTCCTTGACGCCGGTGTTGCCGCGGCCCGCGATCATGGGCGTGTCGATGGGGCCGGGGCAGATGACGTTGCAGCGGATGGCCGGGGCCAGCTCCTTAGCCAGCACGCGGTTGAAGTTCACCAGCCCGGCCTTGGAGGCGGCGTAGGCCGACGCGCCCGGATAGGGCTGGATGGCGGCGCCCGAGGCGATCTGCACAATGGTGCCCGAGGGCGCCTGTTTCAGCCAGGGCAGGGCGGCGCGGCACACCAGGAACGGCCCGTGCAGGTTAATGCCGATGACGCGCTGCCAGTTGGCGAAGTCGGTTTTCTTGAAGGCGGCGGTGTACCCCACGCCGGCGGCGTTCACCACGCCGTCGATGCCGCCCAGGGACGCCGCGGCCTGTTCCACGGCCTTGTTCACCGAGTCCTCGTTGGACACGTCGGTCTCGATGGGCAGGCCGCCGCAGGAACGTGCGGTCTTCTGCGCGCCGGCCATGTCCCGGTCCAGGATGGCCACCTTGGCGCCTTCCCGGGTAAAGAGCTCGGCGATGGCGCGGCCGATGCCCGAGCCGGCGCCCGTGACCACGAAACGGCGGTTTTCCAGTTTCATTTTCGTTCCTCCGGTTGTTCGTCCATAGCATTTGTTGTGATTCCGCGCCGCGCGCCGCGCACCACGCTGGACGACCTGTTGCGCGGCTAGGCGGAGCCGCGGAAGAACTCGATGGGATTGCGGTCGAGCATGGGCCATATCTCGGCGTCGGAAAGCCCGCGCTCCTTGAGCAAAGGGAGGAAGCGCTTGAACAGGTGGGTGTAGGGAGGCGGCCACTTGCCCTGTGTCCGCATGCGCTCGATCTTGGCCAGCTGGTCGGCCGACAGTTCCACGTTCATGCGGCCGCGCAGGTAGCAATAGCGGTCCTGGCTGAGCAGCACGCGCGCGCCGAAGCCGTCGCGCACCAAGCGGACGATGTTGTCGGCACGGACCTCGTCGGGCTGGTGGTGCAGGGCGCCGACGCGGTCGAAGCCGATGTAGGACCCGCCCTCGGCCACGGCGTGGTGGTATTCTGGATCAGCGTTGCCGCAGCAATGGCCGATCAGACAGCGCTGAAGCGGTACGCCGTTGTCGCGGAAAATCGCCTGCTGCTCGGGGCCGCAGGTGTGCTCGGTGTGGGTGATGATGGGCACGCCCGTGGCAAGCTGCGCCATGGACGCCGCGGCCAGGAACTTCCGCTCCAACTCGGTGATGGCGGGCTTGCCCGAACCGCACTTGATGGCGCCGGGCCGAATGCCGGTGTTGCCGATGCCTTTTTGCAGCTCGTGAACGTAGAAGGCCGCGATGTCCTCGGCGGAGCGCGAGCGCCAGTAGGCGGGCAGCCCCAGCGCCTCGTGGTAGAAGCCCGTGGTGCACACGATGTGCATGCCCGATTTCTCGGAAACTTCAGCCATCATGGTCACGTCGCGCCCCAGTTCGATGGGGCAGGGATCCACGAAAGTGCAGACACCGAGGTCCCTGAGCTCGCGCAGGCGGCGCACGGCCTCGCGGATGAAGGCGGGCCGGTCGAACGGCTCGGCCAGGGGATCGAGTTCGGCGCCGGCGAAGTGAATATAAAGATGCTCGTGCACCAGCGTGCGGCCGAGCTTTTCCACCGGCACGGGACCTAAAACGGTGTGTACTGTGTCCATGCACCTGCTCCGAGAGATTGAATGTTAGCCCAGTTCTTTACATTGAACCGTCACTGTCGCGATGGCGCCAGCTTCGCGCGGAGTGCATGGTCGGAGCGATGCCATGTGGCCGACCAGCGCCATGGTTCTCTCAGCCATCCGATCTTCCTTGTGCGGCGTGCGCGCAACCCGCCTTGATGCTATAAGAACGCCTCAAGCGATTCAATTATCATCGTAGCTCTTCGCCGGATAGGTGGAACCGCTGGAAATATTCAAAGGGGAATGCCATGACTCAAGCCACTTCGCTCACTCAAGGCCTGCCCGCGCTGCGCCAGGGCCAACCCGCTCCCGCCGCGCTGACCGAGCGGCGCGCCATGACCGCCGGTTCGCGCAAGGACCTTCCGGTGGAACCGGGCGTCACCGTGGTCGAGAAGGAACACGCCGGCGTGCCCGGACTGGAATGCTCGGTGCCTAGCGCCAAGCGCACCATCCTGCATCTGCATGGCGGCGGGTATAGGATGGGCGAGCCTGCCATGTGGATTCCCTTCGGAGCATGGCTGGCCAAGCTGGCGCAGGCGCGCGTGGTGCTGCCGCACTACCGACTGGCGCCCGAGCACCCCTTTCCCGCCGCCATTCACGATGGCGTGGCAGTGTACGAAGCCCTGCTCAA
>DATNCF010000259.1:0-3892 GCA_035571675.1 Burkholderiales bacterium
CGCATTTCGACCTCAAGCCCATCGAGCGCACCGAGGATCGGCTGAAGCTGCTGGCCAAGCTGCTCAAGCGCAAGGACGTAGTGGGCGTGGTGAACGCCTGCGACGCGGGGCGCGAGGGCGAGCTGATTTTCCGCTACATCATCCAGCACACCGGCAGCACCAAGCCCATCCAGCGCCTGTGGCTGCAGTCCATGACGCCCACGGCCATCCGCGACGGCTTCGCGCAACTGCGCAGCGACCCGGACATGCGGCCGCTCGCCGACGCGGCGGTGTGCCGCTCGGAATCGGACTGGCTGATCGGCATCAACGGCACGCGCGCCATGACCGCCTTCAACTCCAAGGAAGGCGGCTTTTACAAGACCACGGTCGGCCGGGTGCAAACGCCCACGCTGGCCATCCTGGTGGAGCGCGAGCAGCGCATCCGCGGCTTCGTGCCGCGCGATTACTGGGAAGTGCACGCCGAGTTCAAGGCCAAGGCGGGCCGCTACGCCGGCCGCTGGTTCGACCCCCAGTTCAAGAAGGACGAGGACGGCGAGAAGAAGCCCGAGCGCCTGTGGGAAAAGGACAGGGCCGAGGCCATCGTCGCCGCCTGCCTGGGCAAGCCCGGCATCGCCACCGAGGAAACCAAGCCCACCACCCAGCTCTCGCCGCTCTTGTTCGATCTCACCAGCCTGCAGCGCGAGGCCAACGGCAGCTTCGGCTTCTCGGCCCGCACCACGCTGTCGCTCGCCCAGGCGCTGTACGAAAAGCACAAGGTGCTCACCTATCCGCGTACCGACGCGCGCGCCCTGCCCGAGGACTACATCCCCACGGTGCTCCAGACGCTCACGGAGTTGAAGGACACCGAGTACGGCAAGTTCGCCGGGCAGATACTCAAGGGCGGCTGGGTCAAGCCCAACAAGCGCGTTTTCGACAACAGCAAGATCTCGGACCACTTCGCCATCATCCCCACGCTGCAGATGCCCAAGCATCTCAACGAGGCCGAGTCGCGGATCTACCGCATCGTGGTGCAGCGCTTCCTGGCGGTGTTCTTTCCGGCCGCCGAGTCGCTGCGCACCACGCGCATCACCGACGTGGAAGGCCATCTATTCAAGACCGAGGGCTCGGTGCTGGTGAACCCGGGCTGGCGCGCCATCTACGGCGTGACGGCCCAGGGCCCGGGCGACAACGAGAACCTGCCCGCCATCGAGGACAAGGAAAAGGTCAAGACCGAAACGGTCGAGGCACGTCAGTCCGCCACCCGGCCGCCGCCGCGCTACAGCGAAGCCACGCTGCTCTCGGCCATGGAAGGCGCCGGCAAGATGGTGGAGGACGAAGAACTGCGCGAGGCCATGAGCGAGAAGGGCCTGGGCACGCCGGCCACGCGCGCGTCCATCATCGAAGGCCTGATTTTCGAGGACTACATCACCCGCAACCAGCGCGAGCTGGTGCCCACGCCCAAGGCGTTCTCGCTGCTGTTCGCGCTCCGGCATTTCGGCATCGAGGAACTGCGCTCGCCCGAGATGACCGGCGACTGGGAGTTCAAGCTCAAGCAGATTGAGCGCGGCCAGCTCGAGCGCGCCGAGTTCATGGACCACATCACTTCGCTCACGCGCGAGGTGGTGACGCGCATCAAGGAAGGCAACATCCCCGACGAAGCCTTCGCCACCGTGCCCGTGCCCTGCCCGAAATGCGGCGGCACGGTCCAGGAGAACTACCGCAAGTTCCAGTGCCAGAAATGCGACCTCGCCATCTGGAAGGTGATTTCCGGGCGCGAGTTGTCGGTGGAGGAAGTGGCCGAGTTGTTCGAGAAGAAAAGCGTGGGCCCGCTGCAGGGCTTCCGCAGCAAGATGGGCCGGCCCTTCGCCGCGGTGCTCAAGCTCAACAGCGAGTTCCGCACCGAGTTCGACTTCGGCCAGAGCAACGAGGAAGACCAGCAGCCGGTGGACTTCTCCGGCCAGGAACCGGTTGGTGTATGTCCGAAGTGTGGATCACGGGTGTTTGAAATGCCCATGGCCTATGTGTGCGAGAAATCGGTGGGGCAGGAGCGCTCGTGCACCTTCCGCACCGGCAAGATCATCCTGCAAAAGCAGATCGAGCGGGAGCAGGTTCAGAAATTATTGTCCACCGGCAAGACGGACCTGCTGCACCGCTTCATTTCAAAGAAGGGGCGGCCGTTTTCCGCTTACCTGGTGAAGAAACCCGACGGCAGCATCGGCTTCGAGTTCGAGGTGCGGCAAAAGAAGGCGGCATTGCCCGGCGCCAAGAAAAAAGCCGCCAACGCCTGACCAATAGATCAGTGGTAGTCGTCTTCCCGCTGGTGGCGGATCGCAAGGACGACTACTGTCTTGTCGTCCCTGATTTCGAACAACGCCACGTAACCGGCGCCGCCAAACGGGATGATCAGTTCCCTGAGGAACGGATTTGCTGCTTCCGCTTTGCGGCAGGAGAAGGGCGAATTGCACAGAAAATCGACAGCCTTGGCGATGGCATCAAAAGCGCGGTCGGCGACGTCAACATCGCGCTCCAGGAGAAAATCGTACAGCCTATTTAGATCCTCGCGCGCCTCGGGCGCGAACCTTATTCGATAGCTCAACGCTTCGCTTTCGACGCTGCCTTCTTCGCTTTCTCCAGTTTCTGTCGCAACTCAGCCATCACCTCGTCCGCGTCGTAGTACACCCCCGTCCTTGCCGCCTCCTCACGCGCGGCCAGTCCACGGGCAATAAACTCCTTCTGGACACGGCGCTTCTCGATGTTTGCACGCAACGACTGCTCCATGAAGCTGGACAAGCTTTCGCCCTCGTTGAGCACGCTTTCTGCCGCCTGGCGGAGTTCCTCGGTCACGCGAAGCGGGGGAAGAGACGCTGTCTTCATACGGGAGCCTTTGCATAGCAGTTGCTATGCATTATCCGCTTCGATGGCTGAGACAGCAATTCGTCGTATTATTCTCATATTGTACGAATCGATCGTTTCTGCTACATTCGTACATTTCGCACAGAGAGGGATATAATGCGCTACGTCTCCGCTACCGAGGCAAAGCAGAACTTCGCAGCTATCTTGGACGCCGCGCAACGCGGTCCGGTGGTCATCCGCCGGCAGTCGCGCGACCAAGCTGTGCTCATATCGCCGCAGGAGTACGAGCGCCTGCGTGGCACCTCCATAGCCGAGTTCCAGTCGTTTTGCGACAGGATCGGGGCGCAGGCCGAGGCGCGGGGCCTGACCGAAGACAAGCTCGACGATCTGCTGAAGGATGGCTGACCGGGAACGGGTGGTCGTCGACACCAACGTTCTGGTCAGCCGTTTGCTGCTTCCGCGGACCACCGCCGGGCGGGCGGTGCAACTCGCCGTCGATCAGCACCAATTGCTGGTTTCAGAAGCCACGCTGGACGAACTGGCCGACGTATTGTCACGTCCCAAGTTCGACTCTTATGTAAGCGCGGAAGACCGCCAGACTTTCTTTCGGCTGCTGCTGCGCATCGCCGAAATCGTGTCGATCTCCACGCCGGTGCGGGTGTGCCGCGATCCCGCTGACGACAAGTTCCTGGAACTGGCTGTCAGTGGCGAAGCCTCATGGATCGTCACAGGGGATCAGGACTTGCTGGTGTTGAATCCCTTCCGGGATATCCATGTCGCCGCCCCGAGCGAATTCCTGGAGCACATCCCGAAATAGCCCGCGTGCCTAAACCTGCGTCACAAGGGGCCGGCGCTCCCGCGCCGCGATTGTCGTGCGGACTGACTGCCCCCGCCTAGACGTCCAGTCTGGCCACCAGCGCATTCTGTTCGATGAAGTTCCTGCGCGGCTCCACTTCATCGCCCATGAGCTTGATGAAGATGTCGTCGGCCACCAGCACGTCCTCGATCTGCACCCTGAGCAGGCGCCGTGACGCCGGGTCCATGGTGGTTTCCCACAGCT
>DATNCF010000260.1:0-10226 GCA_035571675.1 Burkholderiales bacterium
CAGCACCATGTCGTCGGCGCGGGCCTTGGTGGTTTCGTAGAGGCCGCGCGGCGCGGGCGGCGTGTCTTCGGTGATCGTGCCGTCCCGACGCTGCCCGTAGGCGCCCACGCTGGAGAGTTGCACCCAGCGCCCTGCCCAGCCCTGCGCCGCCGCCAGCAGCCGCTCCGTCCCCCCGCAATGCAGCGCTTCCATGCGGCTTTCATCGCGGTATTCACCCGCGCAGTGGTAGAGCGCGTCGGCGCCGTCGGCGAAGCGCTGCAGCGCGCGCTGCGCGTCCGTTCCGCTATCGGTGAGGTCGGCGACGTGCGCCTCAATGCCTTCGGGCCAGCGCCGGGTCGAGCGGCTGAGCACACGCACTGCGTCGCCCTGCAGCCGGTGCCGCTCGACGAGCGCCGCGCCGATGAAGCCCGATGCCCCGGTGATGGCGACGCGCACGGCTAGCTCGCGCCGGCCATCGCTACACCGTCCATTTCCGCTTGCGCAGGGTGAGAACGCGGTACAGGTCGGAGAGCAGGCGCAGCGCGCCGGGACCGGCGATGCGGTACACGGCGAAACCGACGCGGGCGAGCAATATGCGCAGGCCCAAGCGCCAGGCCACGCCGGGAATGGCGTTGGCCGAACGCGCGCGGCGTATTTCCTGCAGGCCGAGCAGCAGGTTTTCCGGCTTGTTTGACAGGCCGCCGGTCTGCATGTCCACGGTGACGATGTCCGGCAAGTACAGCGCATTGCCGGCTTTCAGCTCGCGCAGCAGCACGTCGTAGTCTCCGGCGATGCGGTAGCCCGGATCGAAGGCGCCGTGGCGCTCGAACACCGTGCGGTGGTGAAAGCAGCCCGGATGGGGAATCATGGTGAGCCCGGCAAAAAACGCCGGCCGGATGCGCTGCCAGGGCCGCTCGATGGGCTCCAGCACCCGGCCGGTCGCATCGACGATATTGAGTCGGCCGTAGGCGATGCGCTCCGCGGGTGCGCCGCCTGGCCCGGCCCGCAGCGCCGCGGCCATGCGCTCCAGCACGCCGTTATCGGCAAACCGGTCATCGGCACCGAGAAAGCATATCCACTCGCCGCGCGCCTGCGGCAGCAGGCTGTTCCAGGCGTCGTACACGCCGCGGTCGCGCGCCGAATGCCAGTGCGCCAGCATGGCCGCGCGGCGCTCAAGCACCTCCAGGGTGCCGTCGCTGGAACCGCCGTCGGCCACCACCACCTCGAAGTCCCGGAAGGTCTGCGCGGCGATGTTGTCCAGGCAGCGCTCCAGCACCGCGGCGCCGTTCATAACGGCGATGACGATGGTGACGAAGGGCCGCCGTTCCGCTGCCGGCTGAGGTTCCGCCATTGAAGCTCAGGCCCCGCCCTTGAGTTCGGCGGCCATCATCAGCCGCACCACATCTTCCAGGCCATGGCGGGCCTTCCAACCCAGGACAGCCTGGGCGCGCGCCGGGTTGGCGCGGCCCACTTCCAGATCGGCGGGGCGGAACAGGGTCGGATCGCTTTCGACGTGGTCCGCCGCGTTGAGGCTGGCCTCGCGAAAAGCCATGTCCACGAAATCGCGCAGCGAGCGCGTCTCGCCGGTGGCGATGACGAAGTCCGCCGGAGCCGCCTGCTGCAGCATGCCCCACATGGCTTCCACGTAGTCGGGCGCCCAGCCCCAGTCGCGCTGGATGTCCATGTTGCCGAGCTTGAGCTTCTCGCCGCTGCCGCGCGCGATGCGCGCCGCGGCGGCGGTGATCTTGCGCGTCACGAAGCGCGCCGGCCGCAGCGGCGATTCGTGGTTGAACAGTATGCCGGTGCAGGCGAACAGTCCGTAGGATTCGCGGTAATTCGCGACCTGCCAATACGCCGCGGCCTTGGCGATGGCATAGGGGCTGCGCGGCCGGAACGGTGTCAGCTCGTCGGCCGGAACATCGCTGTTGCCGAAGCATTCGCTCGACCCGGCGCTGTAGATCCGGATGGGCCGGCGCACGAAGCGCACGGCCTCGAGGATGTTCAGCGTGCCCACGCTGATGGATTCGAACGTCTCCACGGGCTGCTCGAAGGACAGGCCCACCGAGCTTTGTCCGGCGAGGTTGTAGATCTCGTCGGGCTGCACGCGCTCGATGGCCTGCATGACGCTGCGAAAGTCGGTGACGCTCACCGAGCCCACCCGCACCCGGTCACGCACGCCCAGGGCGGCGAGGTTTGCGAACGTTGAAGCCTGGGCGTCGCGCGAGGCGCCGTGCACCTCGTAGCCCTTGTCCAGCAGCAGGCGCGACAGGTAGGCCCCGTCCTGGCCGGTGACGCCGCAGATCAGGGCTTTGCGCATGGGAAAGACGGGGGGTGAAATCTAAAGCAACGAAGCATACACCGCGCGCGTCTGGCGGGCGCATTCTTCCCAGGAAAAGAGGCGTATGCGCTCGCGCCCGCGGCGCCGCAGCTCACCGGCCAGCGCCGGCTGCCCGAGCACGGCCTCCAGTTCCGCCCTGAGGGCCGCGGCGTCGCCGGGGTCGACGGTGCGGGCGGCATCGCCCACCACTTCAGGCAGCGACGAGGTGTTGCCGCAGATCACCGGGCAATCGAAGGACATGGCTTCCAGCGGCGGGATGCCGAAGCCTTCGTAGCGGGAGGGATACACGAACACGCGGGCGCCGCGGTAGAACGCGGCCAGCCGCGCGTCGCCTCCCCCGAAGTGGCGCAGGCGCCCTTCCGGCACGCCCAGCCGCCGAGCAGCCTCCAGTTCTGCGCCGCTGAATGGTGCGTCGCCGAAGCACACCAGCAAATAGTCCCGCATCAGCGCCGCCGAACCGGCGTAGGCTTCGAGCAGCGTGGCGAAATTCTTGTAGTCGCCACGCTTGCCCACGTACAGGATATACGGCTGCGGCGGCGTCTCGTCCGGCTCTTTCTCGACAACCGGGCCGGCCTGCATGGAAAAACCAAGCCGGACCACGGAGGTCCGCTCCTTCGCCACGCCCGTCAGGTCGAGCAGGTCGCGGCGGGTGTTCTCGGAAATGCAGATGATGTGGTCGGCGCGCTCGATGGCCGCGCGTTTGGTGCGCACCACGTGCCGCGATCCGGCGGAGAAATCCGGAAATTTTTCGTGGATCATGTCGAGCACGGTGAGCACGCTGCAGGCGCGGCCGCGCGGCGCGGTGGCCCGCGCCGAATAATAGGTCTCGTGCACGATGTCCACGGGATGGCGCGCCAGCCAGGCCCTCGCCATGAGCCGGTTCGCGGCCGCGAGCCCGGAGCGCAGCGACTGGCGCAGCACCGGCACGCGCCGTCCCACCACCACCGGCCGGGGCACCGCATCCAGATGGCTGTTGAGGTGGGCGAAGGCCAGCACGGCGACCTCGGTATCGGCCATGGCCGCGAGATGGCGCGCGGTCTCGGCGAAATAGCGCGAAATGCCGCCGAAGGGTTGCAGCGAGAATATCTGGGGATCGAAAGCAATGCGCAACGGGCGGCCCTTGGGGCGACTCAGGCCGGCTTCAACGCGCTGCGCAGCGTGACGGTCTGTCCCGTTTCGCAGTCCACCACGGGCAGGTCGGCGATCAGCCGGACGGCCTCATCCGGGCCCGCAAAGCTCAGCCTGCCGTCGCGCCCGCGTCCCTCGCGGAATTGGGCGGGCATCCAGGCTTCGGCGGCGCTCACCTCGGGCAAGCCGCCCAGCAGGTCGCGGCGGACAAAAAAAGCGTTGTTGCCGGCGCTGTTCGATCCCACCAGGGCATAGCCGCGCCGCGACGCCAGGGCGGCAAGCGCCGGGAGCGAGGCGCCGAAATACAGCCAGGAATAGTGCGCGGCGGCGCGGGAAAAGCGCGGGTCGTAGGGGACGCTGAGCTGCCGCTCGGCGCCAAACAGGCTGTTGTACTCGCACACCATGATGGCCGGGCGGATGCAGTCGATGGCTTCGAGCACCCAATAGTCGTTGCCGTCGATGTCCACCGACAGGATGCCGATGTCGCCCCCGACGCCGGCGGCGCGGATCAGGCCGTTGATGTTGTCGCGGTCGATGAAGGCGCACTCGGCCTTCAGCGTGTGGCGCCAGTAATACGGCTGGCTGCGGATGAAATCCACGTTCTCCCGCGAGCCATCGATGACCAGCCCCGACCAATTGTCGTTCTGCAGCAGGAAGCGTGTGTTGGACTCCGCGTAGTCGGACACCCCGAACTCCACGAACACCCGTTTCGGTACGGGCACGTGGCGCAGCAGGTATTGCAGAATGCCATCTTCCCCGAACTGGGAGAACACCTTTAGCTCGGCGTCGCGTAACGGCCTGATGGGGAGCAATTGCATTTGTCGCAGTTCGATGCGCGCCAGGGCGCATTGCATCTGCTCCACGGCTTCGGCCATGCGGCGGTGGCGGCTTAGTTCCCGGGTGATTTTTTTGAGGAAGCGCACCGGGCTCATGGCTGGTGCAGGCCGCGCAGCAGCGCCAGGGTGTCGCCCACGCCCCTGGCGAGTTCGCCATGGGGCGTGAATCCCAGGGCGCTGAACTTGCGGCCGTCCACGCGGTAGGAAAGCTGGTTCATGATCTGGGCGTCGACGAACTCGACCTCGAGGGCGGGTACCCCTGCCCGGATGGCCTCCAAGATGTCGTTGACCGTGGCGTTCAGCGTGAGCACGTTGTAAATGCGCCCGTCGAACAGGCCGCGGTCCAGGACGAAAGCCACCGCCGCCACTGCGTCTTCCAGGTCGAGATAGGGCCGGTACTGGTGCAGGGCGGTCCGCCACACTGTGACGGGCTGGCGGTTGACCGCCTGCCAGCAGAACTTGTTGACCGCGGTGTGAAAGCGCATGCCGGGCGACGTGCCGAATATGGTGCCGAAGCGGCAGGTGATGAAGCGCAGGCCCTGCTCCCGGCCCAGGCGCGCCAGCAGCTTCTCTTCCTTTATCTTGGTCTCGGCGTACGGGCTCTGCGGCTTCAGGTCTTCTTCGGAGCAGTCTTCGTCGACCGTCTCCTTCTGCGTGCCGTACACGCTGGTGGAAGACAGCGCAAACAACGCGCTGCCGGCCGCCAGGCAGGCCTCGGCGACCTTCTCGGTGGCATGGAAGTTGTTGTGCTCCACCTGCTCACGCTTGGAAAAACTCCCCGCCGCATCGGTGATGGCGGCAAGGTGCACCACTACGTCGGCGCCGGCCACGATGGGCGCGAGGTCGGCCTCCAGCACGTTGCGCTCGTAAAAGCGGTAGCGCACCCCAGCCGGCAGATTGAACGTCGAACAATAGCGCTGCGCCGACATGTCGTCCACCAGCGCGAATTCGCAGCCGGGAAACGCCACGGGCAGGGTGCGGATGAGCCTGGAGCCAATATGCCCGAGCGCTCCGGTAACGACGATTTTTTTGGGTGACATCTGTCAGCTCTTGGGTTTGCCGCCGTCCGCCTCGGCGGGCGTGGAGGAATGAAGGCGCCCGGCGCCGTTGCGCAGGCGATAGCGCGCGATGTTCAGCGCCGCCCTGGCCAGGTGAGCCGCCAGCAACGCGCGCAGACGCAGTTTTGCCGCCCGGGGCAACGGGCTGGAAGCCTCGCACATGAAGTCAGTGTATTTTCCCAGGACCTGCGCTTCCATCAAACCGCTGCGCGCGATGACCACGAAAAAATCCCCGATGCACCCCGCAAGCAGATCCGCGAGGTTGCGGTTGAAGTCCGGCAGCAGCGCCGGCTCGCGCAGGACTTCGGCGCTCCTGCGCACGTAGTCTACCTGGGCGGTGAAGAACATCTCCACATTGGTGCTCGAAGCCGACGGGGATTCGGAATGGGTCCGAAAAAAATACAGCGGCGAATGAATAAACGCCACCGACCGCAGCGTGCCCGCGCTGACCCCGAGCAAGGTGTCGTTGTAGGGCGAGAACGGTCCGTTGCCCAGCTTGGCAATGCCGCCGATCCGCAACAGGTGCTGTTTCTCGTAGACCGCGAATCCGACCGCGCCCAGCCGGCGCGAGGTGAGCCCGCGCATAAAGGCGCGTCCGGTCATGATCTCTATTTTGCCGCGGTAGCCTTGCGCTTCGCCGGA
The DNA here is from genome assembly GCA_035571675.1 of Burkholderiales bacterium. Classification (GTDB taxonomy): domain Bacteria; phylum Pseudomonadota; class Gammaproteobacteria; order Burkholderiales; family SG8-39; genus CAIYPG01. The sequence continues at coordinate 5,982 of DATNCF010000260.1, forward strand.
GAATGTCTGGCCGCTGCAGTACGCGGTGATGACGGCGCCCGGCGCGCTCCTGTCGCGCAAAGCCTCGGCCACGGCCTCCAGGTGGTCCGCCGCCAGCATGTCGTCGTCGGCCAGCCAGATCAGGTAGCTGCCGCGCGCCAGCCCCAGCAGCTTGTTCATGTTGCCCCAGGGCCGCAGGTTGACCTCGTTGTTGATCACGCGCACCCGGGGATCGTCGGTGCCCAGCGATTCGCGCGTCAGCTTCTCACCCGGGAAATCGTTGCCCACCAGTAATTCGAAATCGCCGCAAGTCTGCCGCAGCACCGACGCTACGCACTCTTTGAGTAGTTCCGGTCGGCGATAGGTGGCTACGGCAATGCTGAACTTCGGTGCCGCCGCGGACGGCTCGGTGGCTGTGGAAGGCGATGAAGAAGACATCAACGCTCAGCGCAGGTACTTGGCCAGGCAGTCGCGGTAATAGGCCTTGGTCTTGGCCAGACCAGGCTGCAGCGCGACGGTGGGCGCCCAGCCGAGCACGCCCTTGATCTTGGCGTTGCTCAGGACCGCGTCGCCCACTTCGATGGCCTTGCGCGTACCCGGCCATGCAATGTATTCCACGCGGCCCGAACCCATGGCTTTCACCGTTTCCTCCGCGAGCTGCGCCACGCTGTAGTGGTCGTCGCCCACCGCGAAAAACGTCTCCCCGTTCACCTTTTCGGATTGCGAAGCCAGCACCAGAGCGCTGACCGCGTCGTCCACGTGCAGCACATTGCGCAGTTGCGTGCCCTCGCCGTACACCGTGATGGCCTTGTCCTGAAGGGCCAGGCCGACGAAGTAGTTGTTGAACGTGAAATCCGGGCTGTGGATGGTCGCGCGCTGGCCGTAGACATTGGACAGCCGGATGGTCGCGGCGCGCAGGTTGTAGGCGTTGGCATACACCAGCACGTACTTTTCCGACACGGTCTTGTTGGTGGAGTAGATGTCGGTGGGAAACTCCGGGTGGGACTCGTCGGCCGGCTTGTAGCGCAGCTTGCCGAGCTGGGTGCTGGTTCCAAGGTGAATGAACTTCACCTCGCGGTTGTAGCGCCGCACGGCTTCGAGCATGTTGATAACGCCCACGCCGTTCACGTCCAGGTCCATCCAGGGCTCCCGCATGGAGAAAGGATGGGAAGTGGAGGCCGCGCAATTGAACACGATGTCCTTGCCGTCCAGGTAGCGCGCCAACTGGCCGAAATCCAGCACGCTCTGGAACACGATCTCGATGCGGCCGGGAATGGCATGCACGTTGTGCAGGTTGCCGCCCGAGCGCGGGTCCAGCGAATCGAACACCGTGACTTGGGCGCCCAGTTCCAGGCAGCGGTGCGCAAGGTTGCTGCCAATGAAACCAAGCCCCCCGGTGATGAGCACTTTCTGGCCGCACAGCGAGGGCGCCGGGACGCCTCTAGCGATGCTTTTGCCGCCGCTTTTAGCGCCGCGTTCAGCGCGTTTGGCCGTGGTTTTGTCGGCCGGCTGTTTCGCTTGTTTTTCCGCCATGGCCAGCCCCGTTCAGGCGCCCAGCACCGAGCGCACGCCCCGCGCGTATTCCGCGATTTCCGCCGCGGTGATATTGAGCGGCGAAGGGAGGTTGATGCCGCGGCTGGATACGTCGTAGGCCACCGGATGGTCGCGCCGCGCCGCCTCCTCCCGCCCCGGAAAAGCCGGCAGCATGGAAAGCGGATAGAAGAACGGCCGCACCGGCAGGCCCTTGGCCTGCAACCTGTCCATGACCGTGGCCTTGTCCAGCTTGTGCGACTTGCCGAACACTAGGGTGCTGCACCACACGCCGTTCACGCCGCCGGGCGGTTCCGGGTTGAACTGCAGGTCTGGAACGCCGGCAAAGGCCTGCTTATAGGACTCCAGTATCCAGCGCTTGCGCTGCACCAGTTCTTCGACGCGCTGGAACTGGGCATAGCCCAGCGCCGCCTGCACGTTGAAAGGCATGTACTTGTAGGCCACCTCGGTATTGAAGTAGTGTTGCTTTTCGTCGCGCCCGTGGTCGCGCAGGAACTTGCAGCGCTTGAACAGCGCGTCGTCGTCCAGGAGCAGCATGCCGCCCTCGCCCGTGGTGAGGGTCTTGGTGCGGTGGAAGCTGAACACCGAGCCGACGCCGAACTTGCCCGCGCGCGCGCCCTTGTACACCGAGCCCAGCGCCTCGGCGGCGTCCTCGATGTAGGCAATGCGGCGGCGCCGCGCCAATTCCAGCAGGCTGTCCATGTCGGGCATGTTGCCGTACAGGTCCACGGCGATCACCGCCTTGGTGCGCGGCGTGATGGCGGCTTCCAGGGATTGTGGCGTGATGCACCAGTGCACCGGGTCGATATCGGCGAACACCGTGCTCGCCCCAACATGGGTGATGGGGGCGGCGCTCGCAATCCAGGTGCATTCGGGCACGATGACTTCGTCGCCGGCCTTGATGCCCAGGCCGAGCAGCAGCAGGTGGATGGCGGTGGTGCAGTTGGGCGTCATCAGTGCGTACTTGCGGCCGTGGTAGCGGGCGAACTCCGCCTCGAAGGCCTCGACGTACCAGTATTTTCTGGGGCCGTACCAGCCGTTGCGCACCGCGTCGAGCACAGTGTCTTCCTCCAGCTTGGTCAGCCAGGGACCGGCCATTTCAATGTTCAAGGAATGCTCCTTTGGGCAGTCAGGCCAGGGGATAGCCGTGGCGCGAAAGCGGTAAATTGTACGCGTCGGCCAGCCGCGAGTTGTCGGCGGCATACAGTTCGACGATGCGGCGGCGCCAGTGCTCATCGAGCGGAACATGTACCCCCGGCCCTCCGGCCAGGTAGCGCTGCCAGCCGCGCTGCAGCGCGGCGCGTCCGGGAAACCGCGGCAGGCCGAGGTTCCAGAACCAGCGGCTGCGCAAGCGGTTGAAATCGTAGGCGCGCTGCGTGGTGCGCCTGCGCTCGTGGGCGCCTTCCAGCAGCGCCGCCGCTTCGCCGGCGTCAATGCCAAGGACGCCGCACAGCTTGCCCATGAACGCCCGGCGGTCCTGCAGGAACTCCTCGAACAACAGCACGTGCACACGGTCGCGGCCGAACAGTCCACCGTACAGCTCGGCGAAGCGATGGTAGAAGTAGCTGGCCAGCGGACTGTAGTTGATGAAAAGGGTGCAGTGGTTCATCCAGTCGTCGAAAGCCACGTGGCGGCGGAAGTGGCGCGGCGGCGCGGGCTTGAGCTGGGCGCCATGGCTGGCGTAAAACGACGGCACGGCGGTGAGCTGGTTGCGTATCACCAGCAGCACGCTGGCGCCGGGAAGGAACTCGGCGAGACGCCGCGCGCACTGCGCCGGCACGCGGCTGGTCATGATGTCCTCGTTGGAATACAGCAGCGTCTTGTCCGGTTCGCTGCTACGATGGCCGGAGAAGAACCGCGCGCATTCGGCATGCGCGAAGAACAGGTCGTCGTCGGCCACCATGGAATTGACCAGGTCGCGGTAGTCGGAGTAGCCCGGGCCGTCTTCGCCCAGGTAATGCAGCCCAGGGTGGCGCGCGAACAGCCCGCGCTGCAGCGTGGTTGAAGCGGTCTTGTTCGCCCCAATGTGCAGCACCGTCCGCCTCATCCGGCCCCGGCGCCCGCGGCACTGAAGGGAAAACTCCTGAGCGCCGCGATCACCCTGTCCTGGTCCCCCTCGCCAAGCTCCGGATACATGGGCAAGCTGAGAATGCGCCCGACCAGGTGCTCGGTGCGCGGCATGCCGCCCGTGCGCACGCGGCCCGCATAGGCAGGCTGGCGGTGCGCCGGCAGCGGATAGTGGATGGCGGAGCCAACGCCCTGGCCCTGCAAATGCGCAAGCAGCGCGTCGCGCTGCGCGCAGGCCACGACGTACAGGTGATAGACGTGGCGGGTATCCGCGTCGGCCCGCGGAAGTTGCAGCGGCAGGCCGGCGAGCTGTTCGGCATAGCGCGCCGCCAGACCGGCGCGGCGCTCGTTGTCCCCGTCGAGAAAGGGCAGCTTGGCGCGCAGTATGGCGGCCTGCAGCTCGTCCAGGCGCGAGTTGCCGCCCGGAAGCTGGCTTGAACGGTGCGCGTCCCAGCCGTATTCGCGCAGGGCGCGAAGCCGCGCGGCCAGCGCGGCATCGTTGCAACACACTGCACCGCCGTCCCCGAGGGCGCCGAGGTTCTTGGTGGGATAGAAGCTGAAACAGCCCGCGTCTCCCATGGAACCCACGCGCCGTCCACGCCACAGCGCGCCCGTGGCCTGGGCGCAATCCTCGATCAGCCGCAGGTT
>DATNCF010000261.1:0-2901 GCA_035571675.1 Burkholderiales bacterium
GATCGATGGCCTGTTGTTCCATGTCTATGCGGCCAAGGATTGGTGGGACGGCGCGCTGCGCCCCGACTTCGGTGGCGGCTGGAAGTTCATCATCTTCGAGCCGGACCGCCCGATCGCTCCCGGCACGCTCGACCTGGCGAAGTTCATCAACTACATCACCACGCGCAGGGACGTCCTCGGCACGCCCTGGGCCAACGGCAACGAATACTCGGTCAGCGTCGAGCTCGGAGTCGAGGCGCAAGAGGGCGTAGGCGACATCCAGGTTTCGAACTATCGGGTCTGGAGGTAGGCATCGGAGAAGGCAAGGGCGTCCTTGCGCTCGTTGGGCCAATGAAGTTTTTTGCCAAGAGGTTGCGGCGTTGCCGCCATTGCCCCGGCCGCCGGCGCCGCCGTAAAGTCGGCGGGTGACAAACTCTTCCTCCACCTCATCGCGCGCACCGCTGACCGGCGTGCGCGTACTGGATCTCACACGCCTCCTGCCTGGCCCGATGGGCTCGCTGCACCTGGCCGACCTGGGCGCCGACGTGATCAAAGTCGAAGACCTCGGCCCCGGCGACTATGCCAGTCCCTCGGTGCGCGCGCTGCTCAATCGCAACAAGCGGGCCATACGCATCGACCTCAAGCAGCCCGCAGGTGCGGCAACCCTGTTGCGCTTATGCCGCGACGCCGACGTACTGATCGAGGGCTTTCGCCCCGGCGTGATGGACCGCCTGGGCGTGGGCTATGCGGCGGCGGCTGCCGCGAACCCGCGCATCGTCTACTGCAGCCTCAGCGGGTTCGGCCAGGCCGGGCCGCTGCGCGACATGCCGGGCCACGACATCAACTACTGCGCCCTGGCCGGGGTATCCGATCAGATCGGCACCAGTGAAGGCCCAGCGCTGTCCAACCTGCCGGTGGCGGACCTGCTGGGCGGCTCGATGATGGCGGTGATGGGCATCCTCGCCGCCCTGTTCGACGCCACGCGCACGGGCCGCGGCCGCCATGTCGATGTCGCCATGGCCGACGGCGTGCTGGCACACGCGGTGCTGCCGCTGGCGGCGCTGAACCAGGACGGCGAAGTGCCTCGCACTGGCCAGGCCACGCTGACCGGAGCACTGGCCTGCTACGGTACCTACCGCACCGCGGATGGCCGCCACGTCGCGGTCGGCGCGCTGGAGCGCAAGTTCTGGGACGCGCTGTGCCGGCGCCTGGAGCGCGGCGACCTCGCGGCGCTGCATCGCACCGGCAACGCCGACACCGAGGCCTCGGTGCGGCGGGAACTCACCGCGATCTTCGAGTCGCGCCCCTTGGCGCACTGGAGCGCCCTGTTCGCGGACGGCGAGGCCTGCGTCACCCCCGTGTTGCGCCTGGACGAGGCGCTGAGTCATCCGCATTTCCAGGCACGCGGCATGGTGGTACGCACGGTCCCGCATGCGCCTTCGCAACTCGGACCGCCGGTCAAGATGAGCGGGTTCCAGCCCGAGGCGCCGCGCCCGGCCCCGCGCGCCGGCGAGCACACCGACGAGGTGCTGCGCCAGGCCGGCTTCAGTGACCAGGAACTGGCCGGCTTGCGGGCGGGCGGCGCCGTCGGCTAAGCTGGGCTGGTGACCGCCACTCACCACACCGTCGCGATCCAGCAGGTCCAGATGATCCTGCAGGGGGCGCGGCATCGCGGTGTCGACGCGGCCGACCTGCTCGAGCGCGCCGGGATCGCGCAGGCGCTGCTGGAGTCGCCACTGGCGCGGGTGTCGCAACCGCAATACGCCCTGCTGATCCGGGTGTTGCGCCGGGCCCTGCGCGACGAGCTGTGGGGCCTGGCCGCCCGGCCGGTGCGGCCCGGCAGCTTTGGCCAGTGCATGAAGCAGCTGGTTCGCTGCGGCACGCTGGGCGAGGCGCTGCGTGACGGCTTCGCGTTCTACGACCTGCTGATCGACGATTTCGTGGCGCGGCTTTCCGTGCATGGCGAACGCGCGCAGATCCACTTCGTGTTGCGGCGCGAGACCGACGCGCGGCTGGACTATTGCGTCAAGGCCTTCATGCTGTTCACTTTCGGCACCGCCTCCTGGCTGGTCGCGCGCCGCGTCCCGGTGCTGGGGGTGGACTACACCGCGGCTCAGGTCGGCACCGACACCTCGCGCGTGTACCAGGCTCCCATTCACTACGGCCAGCCTCACGTGGGCCTTTCCTTCGACTCGCACTGGCTGGACCTGCCCATCGTGCAGACCGAGCAGAGCATGCGCGAGTTCCTGGCCGGCGCACCCGCCAACCTGATCATCAAGTATCGCGACACCAGCAGCCTCACGGACCGCATCCGCCGGCTGCTGCGGCGGCGCCTCGGCGAGGAGCTGCCATCGCTGGAAGATGTGGGCGACACGCTTGCCGTGACACCGCAGACGCTCAGGCGCCGGTTGCGCGAGGAAGGCCGTGGTTTCCAGCAGATCAAGGACGAGCTGCGGCGCGATGCCGCGATCGAATTCCTCACCAACACGCGGCTTCCGCTGCTCGACATTGCCAACCAGGTGGGCTTTTCCGAGGCCAGCACCTTCCACCGCGCATTCAAGAACTGGACCGGTGTCGCACCCGGCGAGTACCGCAGCTCGCACGCTGAAGGTGCGTCCTGAGCTACCACTTGTCAAGCCCGGGATGACGATGCACGGCTGTCATGCCGTGACAAAGCAGGGCTGTCATGCCGGACCTGATCCGGCATCCATGACTTCATGCCGCCGTGGATCCCGGGTCAAGCCCGGGGTGACAAAGCAGGGCTGTCATGCCGGACCTGATCCACTGCTGTCCGGTAAAAGTCGCGGTTCCATAGCGCTTTCCGCTGGGGAAGCGGCGCGGCGAGGCTGAGGGGGACTTGAAATGCGGCGGTGCCCGAAAAGGGCGCGCCAGTTCATACAGTGGTCAGGTGCGTGCGCGGGG
>DATNCF010000262.1:0-4187 GCA_035571675.1 Burkholderiales bacterium
TTCCGGGCGCTGGAACAACTACCCTTGTCAAACCGGTGAACTTGAGAGCGCCGTGGCTAGTACCACTGCGAGAGCTCGCGCGGCGGCTTGACGTGCCGGAGCGGCTCATTTTTGAGATAGCGCAGCAGATTGTCGTGGAACACTTTCATGTTTTCCGCGAAAATGCCTTCCTGCGTGCCGGAATTGTGCGGCGTGAAAATCACGCTGGGCATGTCCCACAGCTCGTTGTCCGGCGGGTTGGGCTCGGTCCAGAAACAGTCCAGGTGCGCGCCGCCGAGGCGCTTCTCCCTCAGTGCCCGAATCAATGCGGGCTCGTCGATGAGCTTGCCGCGGCCCACGTTGATGACGAAGGCGCCCGGCTTCATGGCGGCGATTTCCTTTTCCCCGAGCAGGCGGAGGGTGTCGGGCGTCAGCGCGCTCGCCAGCACCAGGAAGTCGCTTTGCGCCGCCACTTCCACCCGGCGCTCGGTGGGGAAGAGCGCGTCCACGCTGGGAACAGGCTCGCTGGCATTGCGCTTGATGCCGATCACGCGCATGTCCAGCGCCTTGCACATTTTCGCCAGGTGCTGCCCGATCTGCCCGAGCCCGAAGATGCCCACGGTCTTGCCGCGCGCGATAAGGGTCTCGTTGCGGAGCCATTCGCGCCTCGGCCTGGCAGCCTCGAAGTGGGGGAAGCGCTTTGACAGCGCCAGGATGCCGGCCAGAGCCTGCTCGGCGATGCCGCGAGACATCAACGGTCCCTGGTTGGTGAAGACTACCTTGTCGGTTTTTTCCAGGCCGCTGCCGTATGCCTGGTCGATGCCTGCCGATATGGTGTGAACCCACTTAAGCTTGGGCGCCAGGCCGATGAGGTTCACGGGCAGGTCCACGCCCAGGATGACTTCGGCCTTTTTCAGAGCTTCCAGCACCGCCGGCTCGATGGGCTTGGACGGCGGCGGCTGCCGGTAAACCATGCTGTCACGCCGGGCACCACGCTCCAGGTCGGTGTCGCTGTACGGTGCGTAAGTGATCGCAACGCCAGGTATGGCTTCGAGCAGGGCGCGAGCTTCCCCCATGGGATGGAGTCCTTTGAGGACGGTTTCTTCGTCCGTGGAGTGTTGGTCCAGGTCCTTAAGTGCGACTTGCTCGTAGTCGGGTGCCAACTGGGGCTGGAGGATGACTATTTCGACCGTCATTTCTGAACCTCTCATGAGAGAACCAGGAAAGGAGCGGGACATTTTTTAAGTGCCAGGTGTCATTGCATATGCCCTGAAGCAACTTAAATGTGTGACGATCATTGCATGCAAAAAATTGAACCGCAAGAGAATCTTCGACCGAAGATCGGTGCCATTAAGTTGCCTTATGCTGCTATAACTAAATCGTATTGATGACGCGTGAAGCCGCCCATATCTTCAGGGTGACTCAGGCTTTCTTTCTTGTTGGCTGCTGATCGGCCGGACCCGCGCCAGCAGCACCAGCAGCGCCAGGCACGCCAGCATCATGAAGCTCATCACGCCAAGCCCGGCGGCAAAGGCGCCGGTCATGTCGTAAGCCATGCCGATGGCCAGCGGGCCCAGCATGCCGCCGATTTCGCCGGCGGTGAAGTAAAGGCCGCTGGCCGCGCCGGCGTTGCGTACGCCCACGCCGCGCGACTCGATCATGAGCACCAGCAGCACCGGGGTGAGGGAGCCGCGCGAGAAGCCCTGCAGCGCCAGGGCCAAGGCAAGCAACGGCCCATGGGCAAACTGCAGCAGGATGGTGGCGAGCAGCGCCGCGCCCAGCAGCACCGACAGAATGGCGGTGCGCCGCTCCGGCGTGGCGAAATGCCCCACCAGCGGCGCCAGCACCACCCCCACCAGCACGGGAATGGTGGCCCAGTTGCCGGCCTGGCGCGGCGTCATGCCGCCCACGCGCAGCAGCTCAGGCAGCCAGTTGCTGAAGCCGTGGTTGAAGGCGAAGTTGGCCACGCTCATGACCAGCACGATGCGCACGGCCGGCAGCCCGAGCAGCACGCGCAGGGCGTGCATTTGCGGCGGCGCCTTGCCTTCGGCCTCGCCGCGATCCACCGCCCGCGCCAGCGGATGCCGGCTCACCGCCACCCACAGCACGGTGATGACGAACACCACGCCGGCATAGGCCATGAGCACGCGCCTCCAGTCGCCGTGCATGAGGTCGAGCATGGTGGAGGGCGTGAGCATGAGCGCCGCGACGCTGCCCAGCGCCGAGCCGGTGTTGATGGTGGCCATTGAACGGCTGCGCGCCGCCCCGCTGAACCACTGGCTGGCGAGCTTGGGCACCCCGCTGGAGATGAGCGGGCCGCCGATGCCGAACAGGCCCACGGCGACGAGCAGCATGCCGTAACTGTGCGCCGTGGCGCGCATCACCCCCGACAGCGCGATGAACAGCCCGGCCACAAGGAAGCCGATGCGCACGCCGTAGCGGTCGAGAAAAGTGCCGCAGGCAATGGCCGCGCCGATGTACACGAGCTGCCACACGCCCAGCACGAAGCCCATGGCGGTGTGGCCGATGCCGATGTCTTGCCCGATCTGCGGCACCAGCGGCCCCAGGGAAAACGCCGTCAGCCCAAAGCCGAAATACGCCAGCCAGCCGGCGCCGAGCATCACCCAGCGATAGGGATGTTGCGCGGCCTGCGCGGCGGTGGAAGTCCGCTCGACGGCGGGATTGTTTTCGGGTTTGTTCATGCGCCGCCCGAGGGTAACACCTGTCCCGCCCTTTTTCGCAACCAGGGCGGACGAACGAATGCCTGAGAACCAAGCGCGGCCCCGGCCGCCGCAACGCTAGGCACTTCGCTTTCTAATGCTCGCCCAGGGACGGGATCAGGACGCCAGCGTCGGCTGGCGGATGCCGTAGAGTTTCGCCGCGTTGCCCGACAGGATTTGCCGGCGCGTGGCCGCGTCCACGCCGCCGAACACGCGCTCCACCACCTGTTGCGAGTCCGGGTAGGTGCTGTCGTTGTGGGGATAGTCCGAGCCCCACATGAACATGTCCGGCACGGTTTCCCACTGCGCCACCAGGCGCACGCCGATTTGCTCCATCAGCGGCTGGTAAACGCGCTCGAACAGGTCCACGAACGCGTCGGTCTTGCCCATCAGCAACTGGGTGGTCTCATGCAGGTACATCATCGGCGCATCCTCCTTTTGCTTCTTGTTGTGAGAGTCAGCCTCACACCGGCTCGGGCGTGAAAAGAAATACCCCGCTCCCGAGGCCCAGCGGGCCGCAGCCCACCAGCGCCGCCTTCTTTCTGCCCGTCTGCCGCGCGCCGGCCGTGCCCATGGCCTGCCGCGCGCCTTCCGCGAAATGGCCGATGCCGTGCATGCGCCCCTCGGCCAACTGGCCGCCGAAGGTGTTCACCGGCGCCTCGCCGTCGAGGGCGATGCGGCCGTCCTGAATGAACTGCCAGGCCTCGCCCTTGGCGCAAAAGCCCAGCGCCTCCAGCCACCAGTACACGAAGTAGCTGTAGCCGTCATAGAGCTGCAGCGAGCCCACGTCCTTGGGGCCGAGGCCCGACGAAGCCCAGGCCGCATCCGAGAGCGCCTTGCCGCAAGCCCACAATTCGTCGAAGGCCGGGCCGAGGGTGCGCGGTTCCCAGGGATACATGCCGTAGCCGGCCACGTAGGCGCGATGGGCATGGTCCCGGGCGCGCTCGGCCGAGGTCAGCACCAGCGCCGCCGCGCCATCCACGGGCAGGTCGCAGTCGAGCAGGCGCACCGCGTCGGTGAGCAGGCGCGAATTGACGTAGTCCTCGCGCGTCACCAGTTGATTGCGGAAATAGGCCTTGTCGTTCTTCGCGGCGTTGACGCGGTTGTTCACGATGAGCGTGGCCATGTGCTCCGGACGCGCGCCGTACAGGTCCATGTAGCGCCGGTAAGACTGGCCGTAGAACTGGTAGCCGCGGTGCACGCCGAAGGGCGCCATCCACTGGCGCTTGCCGACGGCGAACTCGTGGGTGAAGGCGTTGTAGCCGCCGCCCTGGTCGGGGTTGTGCATGGCGCGGTACACCACGGCGTAGTCGCAGGCGCCGGCCGCCACGGCGTTCACGGCCTCGACGAAGGCCACGGGGATGAGCGGCTCGGCATCGGAAAACCAGCGCAGCCGGTCGCCGATGCCCAGGATGCGCGCCGCCAGGCCGCAGGACACCATGTCGATGCCGTCCTGCCGTGGGTTGCCGAACACCGGGCTCTCGGGAT
>DATNCF010000263.1:0-17039 GCA_035571675.1 Burkholderiales bacterium
CTCGGGGGTGACCATCACCATTCCGCCCACCAATCTGTCCAATTCCGCGCTGACTTTCGACGGACGCGGCATTCCCTACACCAACCTGAGCGCGCCCGACAGCCTGTTGTCGCCCAGTGCGGCCACGCTGACGCTCACCAAGGGCACGCAGACGCGAACCGTCGTCATCAGCCCGGACACCGGCAGGGTGGTGGTGCAATGACGCGCCGTTTTCGCCGGCCCGCGCGCGGGTTCACCCTGGTCGAACTGCTGGTGTTCATCGTCATGATCGCCGTGGCGGCGGTGGGCCTGCTCATGAGCATGCGCTATGCCATGCCGCGCTCGACCGCGGGCGCAACCAACGTGCAGGCCGTGGAAGTGGCCCAAATGCGCATGGAACTCATCCTGGCGCAGAAGGACACCGACATGTACCAGTACATGTCCGATCCCTGCCTGGGCGGCACGCCGGTCAGCGCCCTGTGCACCAATCCGCTCGGCTTCAACGTCACCGTCACCGGCATAGCCAGCGCCACCGCGTGGACCTCGCTGACCTCGGCCGCCTACAAGCTGGTCACCGTCACGGTGAAGGACAGCACCAACACGACCACGCTGGCCAGCATGACCAGCCTGGTGGCGAACTATTAGTGTCAGTCATGAAGCTGCCTCGTCATTTCCGCCGCGCCCGGCCCAACTCCACAAAGATAGCCGGGTTCACCATGGTGGAGATGGTGGCGAGCCTGGCCATCCTGGGCGTGCTCGCGGCGGTGACCGCGCCCGTGCTCTCGGGCGGCATACGCAATTACTTCCAGGCCGTGGAGATGACCAAGGAAGACGGCAGCGCGCGGCTGGCGCTGGAGCGCATGCTGCGCGACCTGCGCTGGATCAAGTCGACCGCCGACCTTTCCACCATGACCTCCAGCCAAATCACCTTCGTCGACGCCGGGGGGAACACGGTGAGTTTTATCTACGACGGCACGGCCAAGACCCTCTCGCGCCAGCAGGGCGGCAACACCAATGTCCTCGCGGACAACGTCACGTCGTTGACGCTCTCCTATCTGGCGACCGATGGCCAGAGCACTGCCGCGGTCGCTTCGCAAGTGCTGTACGTCACCGTCCAGATGACCATTTCCACCAGCGGCAACCAGCCTTACAGCGCGCAATACGTCGGCAGCGTGCGGCTGTACAGCGCCTGACCAAAGCATGGCGCAGCGCTTCCTATCCGCTCCGAAAAAAGCCTCCCGGCGCCAGCGCGGCTTTGCCGCCCGCCGCGAACGCGGTGTCGCCGCCCACCGCCAACACGGCTTCGCCGCCATTGTGGGCATCATCATTGTGGTGATCATCGGGCTGATGGCGGCCACGCTCGGTTACCTGAGCAGCAACAGCGCGGCCGGCGGCGCCGGCCTCAACCAGTCGGGCGAGGCTTTTTTCATCGCCAAGTCGGGCATTGAGTATGCCGGATTCAACCTCGGCGCCGGCACGGCGTGCGGATCGCTCTCCACCGCCGCGCAGACAGTCGGGACTGGTACGTTCACGCTTAGCGGGGGCACGCTGTACAACAGCAGCACCACCAACGTGGGAACCGGCGGCATCACCTCATCGACCGCCACGACCATTCCAGTGAATTCTGTTGCAAGCTTGGCTTCGCATGGGTTGGTAAGCATCGCGGGCGAGGACATCCAGTACGGCGGCACCAGTACCGATGCGACGGCCTGCAGTCCGGCCAATGCCCCTTGCCTGCTCGGCGCGCGGCGCGGCTACAGCGGATCGACCGCGTCATCTTCCGTGTCCGCGGGCACGGCGGTGACGCAATTGCAATGCGTGGTGCGCAGCACCGGCACCGTGTCAGGCTCGCCGGGCGCAACGCGGGTGCTCGAAGCAAGTTTCCAGATTGTGAATCCGGTGGTGGTCTATCCGCAGGCCATGATTGTCTACACGAAAAGCAGCACCCAGGCTTATTCCCGCGTGTGGGACCCGACCACTGGAGGTTGGGGCAGCGAAACCACAGCCCCGGTTGCGGGCACCGGGGGAGGTACCGCCACGACCTTGCAGTTTGTGCGTCTTGCCCTGGCGCGCACGCGCAACGAGGCAGTGCTGGCCCTAAAGGACACCAACGGGCAGATATTCGTCCAGACCTGGGACGGCACGACGTGGACAACGCAGAACAGCAATGCGCGGATATCAAACCCTGGGGTCGGAGGAACGCCGAATCCGCTGTATGGCCGTGCCGTCGATGTTGTGTACCAGACCGCCAATGACATCGCCACCATTGTCTACGACCCGGGGTCAGGCAGCGCAACGCCGATCTTCGCGACCTGGAACGGCACTACATTATGCATAGCCGCAACATGTGGTGCCGCCAGCAACTCAACCAACGTTCCTTCGCCCGGGAGCGCAAACACCCCTTGGTGGATTGAACTCGCCGCGAACCCCTCAGCGACGAGCAACGAGGTGGCCATGATTGTGCTTGAGGGCAGGACCAGTAACACGACGCCCCGCAACGTGGTCGTGAATGTGTTTTCTGGCGGCACGGAAGGCACCGCGACGTGGCCGGCGACCGCTGTCATCAACGGGGGCGCTGCGTTCGCGACCACGGCCACGGACGCCACCTTGCGTAAGGCCGTCGCGGTGGCTTACGAGGGCAATTCGGGCCGCGCCATGTACGCCTGGGCGGACGGCACCACCGCGGGCAAGATCAGCTACACGGTCTACACGGGAACCGTCCAAAGCGTCGCACCGACCTTCACGACCATCGGAACTTCAACGGGCATCGGCCAATGGCTGGACCTGGCCAGCGCGCCCAACAGCAACAACATCCTGGCCACGTTGCAAAGCGCCAACAAGAACCTGGACACCTTGCTTTGGACCGGCTCGGCCTGGAGCAGCGCCCATCCTCAGCACGACGCGGCCGTGCTGTCCCTGTCCGAGCGCAGCGCCACCTTTACCTTCGAAACCCATCCCGGCTCGCCGGGCTACGGCTGGCTCGCCTGGGGCGATGGCGCGGGTGTGTCGCGGCGGCGCTTCGAGGGCGGCACCACTTGGTCGAATGTCGTCAGCGTGTCCGTGGCGGCGGGCTCGCCCACCGTCAGCTTCGCCGCGCTCAAGGCCAATCCGGTCTCCGGCCGCCTGTTCGACGGCCTGTATTCCTCGGTGTCGTCGGCGGTGCCGGGCGTGTGGACCAACACAAGGACCGGCGCCATTCGCGACGCCTTCAACACCGACGACGTCAAAGGCTGGTTCGCGCCGCCGGTGAGCGGCAGCGCCTTCAGCGGGCGGCTCACGGCCACGACAAGCGCCGCCAGCCCCGCCGGCGAGCGCGTGGCCGTGGCGGTGCGTCCGGCGGGCGCCGCATTGATCGAAATGCAGGAAATCTATCCGTGATTCGCACGCCGGGGTTCGAACACGAAAAACCCATTGACAACAAAGGGTTAATTGCCTATTTTGGCAATGCTCCTGGCCAGGGTGAGGGACACCTATGCGGCCCTGGCGAGTCGGAGGCGGAGCGTTCATGCTGAAGTGGTTCTCCCGATCGAAGCGGCAATCCGGCACCATGGCCATCGCCATCGACGCCGGGGCGATCCGGTTCGCCCATGCGCAGCGCCTCGCCGACGGCCGGCCGATGATCGTCGACTGGGGGCAGGTGGAATTCGCCGCGGGCAATCTCGACGCTCAGTTCGCCAAGCTGGCCAAGGAAAAGGGCATGGCAGCCGTCGACTGCACCACCTTGCTCGATCCGGCCGATTACCAGTTCCTATTGGTCGAGGCGCCCAGCGTGCCGCGCGAGGAACTCAAGTCCGCCATCCGCTGGAAGATCAAGGATATGGTGGATTACCACGTCAACGACGCCACCGTGGACGTGATCGAAGTTCCGCCGCTGAAAACCACGGGCGAGAAAGGCGCGGCCGACAAGGCGCGCTCCATGTACGCCGTCGCGGCCCGCAATGAAGTGGTGCAAAAGCGCGTCAGCCTGTTCGAATCGGCCGGCGCACGGCTGCAGGTGATCGACATTCCCGAGATGGCGCAGCGGAACATCGCGTCCCTGTTCGAACAGGCCGACGGGGCGGTGGCGCTGCTCACCTTCTCTGCCTGGGGCGGCATGCTGACCTTTTCCTTCCACGGCGACCTCATCCAGGCGCGCCGCCTGGAGGTCACCTCCGAGCAGCTCGGGCAGAAGGAGCACGAGGACTATTACCGCGAGCGTGTGGCGGCCGAGGTATCGCGCTCCCTGGACCATTTCGAGCGCCAATTCGGCGGCCTGGCCGTGTCCGCGCTGCTCATTGCGCCTTTCCCCGGCGTGGCCGGCTTCGACGAATACCTGCGCGGCAACGTCTACGTGCCCATCAAGACCATCGACCTCCAGGAGGTCATGGAATTCGGCGAGCGCAAGCCCGGCATCGCGGAGCAATGGGCGTCGCTGTTCACCATCGGCGCGGCGCTGCGCGTCGAGGAGAAGGCGCTGTGACGCAGCAGATCAACCTGTTCACGCCGCTGTTCATGAAGCAGCGGAAATATTTTTCCGCGGCCACCATGCTGCAAGCCTTTGCGCTGCTGCTCGGCGCCATGGCGGTGTTCTACGCCTACGAGTACGTGCAGCAGGACGCGCTCGAACGCCAACTGGCCGAGAGCGAAGGCGCTTTCAAGCTGCAGGCCCAGCAGCTCGGGGCCGCGGCCGCGACGATTCCGCCGGCGCAGACCGAGGCGGCGCTCGACCAGCCGATCAAGGACACGCAGGCCGGCATCGAGTCCAGGCAGAACCTGCTCGCCCACCTGCCCGCGACGGACGGCGCGCAAGCGACCGGGTACTCCGAATACCTGCGCGCCTTTTCGCGCCAGGCCGTCGAGGGCCTGTGGCTGACCGCAGTGCACATTGGCGACGCACCTGACGATCTTTCGGTCACGGGCCGCGCGATTCAGGCCGACTTGGTGCCCGAACTGGTGCGCCGCCTGAATCGCGAAGACGTGCTGCGCGGCCGTCCCCTGGAGTCGCTGGGCATGCGGCGCGTGGTGCCCGAGGCGCCCAAGAGCGCGGGCGAGGCGGGCGCGGGGGGGGCAAGTGCGGCGGCGCCGGTCCGTGTCATGCCGCCCTATCTTGAATTCACCCTGGCGTCCAAGTTTCGCGATTTCGACACCAACAGCGCAGCCAAGCCAGCCGGCCCCGTCGAGGGGAGCGCGCAGGCTCCCGCGCCGCAGGCCGCGGCCGCCCCGCCCGGGCCGGGTGCGGCGCCCGCAGCCCAAGCGCCGCCTTCGCAAACACATTGACCTCGAGCTTTCGTGAAACTGCCGCCCAAACTGGTCCAATACGCCGAACGCGTCGACGCCATGACGTTGCGCGAGCGGCTGCTGATTTTCATGGCCGTGCTGGTGGTGCTGGTGGCGGCGCTGAACGTCGCGCTCATCGATCCGCTGCTCACCCGGCAAGCGGCTTTGGTCAAGCGGCTGGACGAGCAGCAGGCGCGCATTTCCTCGCTGCAGGCCCAGATGGCCGCGCAGCGCAAGGCGAGGTCCGAGGCCGGCAATGCGGCGGCCAGGAAAGCCGCGCAACTGGCCGAGCTGCGCGCCAAGCTCGACGCGCTGAGCCAGGACCTTGAACGCCGCAAAAGCGGGCTGGTGCCGCCCGAGCGCATGAACGCCGTCGTCGCCGAGATCGTGCGGCGCAACCAAGGCGTCCAGCTCGTTTCGCTGAAGAGCCTCCCCACCACTGAGATCACGTCGGGGGGCTCGGGCAGCGGGCTGTACCGCCACGGCACGGAAATCACCGTTTCCGGCGGCTACCAGGACCTCGTTTCCTATCTCAACGACCTCGAGCGCATGCCGGCCAAGGTGTCGTGGGGGCGGCTCGACCTGGATGCGAGCAGCTACCCCAGGCTGACCCTGACGCTGGTGCTGAACACCCTCGGCACGGGCAAGCCGTGGATGCAGATATGAGCGCGCGGCTTCGCGGTATCATGCTCGCCCTCGGGCTGGGCGCGTGCGCCGCCGCCGGGGCGCTGGCTGCCACCGAGGCGGCGGCGCAGGCCGCCGATCCGACCCGGCCGCCTGCGGCCTACCTGGGCGCGGAAGGGACCGGCCAGGCACAAAATCCCGCCGGCCAAATCCTGGTGATTTCAAGCGACCGGAAGTTCGCCACCATCAACGGGGAGCGCGTGGCGCTCGGTGGCAGCTACCGCGGCGCGAAGCTGGTGAGCATTTCAGAAGATGAAGTCGTGCTCAAGGGGAAGGGCCCGGCGGAGATAATACGACTGTATGCATCGGTCAATAAGACCATGCGCAGGCAACCAGCAAGTTCTGAGAAGTCCGCCCAGGGAGGGCCGCAATGAAGCACATTTTGCCGGCGGTGGCCGTGGTATTCCTGGCCTTCCTGGCCGCCTCCTGCGCCGAGCAGCCCAGGCAGCCGCAAAAGGTGGATGAACGCATCGTCGCGGAGATGAACGGCGCCCTGCAGCGCAAGGCCCCTCCCCAACCCGAGGCCGTGTCGCAGGCGCTGCTGCCGCCCTTGCGCGCGGAGTTGCCGCGCGCGCCCGCGCCCATCGAGCCGCGCTTCGACCTGGTGGTGAACAACGCGCCCGCCGACCAGGTGTTCATGTCCATCGTGTCGGGCACGCGCTACAGCATGCTGGTCGCCCCATCGGTGACGGGCTCGCTGTCGGTCAACCTCAAGGACGTCACCGTTCCCGAGGCGATGGAATCCATCCGTGAGGTGTACGGCTACGAGTACCGCTTTGACGGAACGCGCATTTACGTCATGCCGGCCGGCCTGCAGACGCGCGTGTTCCAGATCAACTACCTCATTGGGGCCAGGCAGGGGCGCAGCGACATGCGCGTCTCCACTGGCGCGGGCACCGGGGCGCTGGGCTCCTCGACCAATAATCAGCAACAGTCGAGGCCAGCGGCCACGCCGCAGCCGAATCAAGAGCAAGTTACCCCTGGCACTCCCACCACGCCCGGATCCGTGGCGATCAGCACGCCTTCCATCAATCCCGCCGGCCCGGGGGCGCTTTCGGGAATCACCACCGACGCCACGCGCATGTCGACGGTGCAATTGACGGACTTTTGGGCGGAGGTGGCGGCGTCGCTGCGCACCATGATCGGCGATGGCCCTGGCCGCAGCGTGGTCGTCAGCCCGCAATCCGGCGTCGTCGTGGTGCGCGCCATGCCGGAAGAACTGCGCAGCATCGCGGCCTACCTCAAGGCGGCGCAGGTCTCGGTCGAACGGCAGGTCATGCTCGAGGCCAAGATCATCGACGTGACACTGTCCGATGCCTACCAGGCCGGGGTCAACTGGGCGGCGTTTCCCACCAATGGCCTGGCGGGTGGCTTCAATCGCATCGACGCCACCACCAACTCGCTGAACACCTCGCCCAGCAGCATTGCCGGCAACGCTTTCGGCGCCAACCCGACCACCCGTCAGATCGGCGCGTTCGGCGCCGGCCTTGCATCCGCTGCCGGACCCGGCGGCGTGCTGGGGCTGGTCTTCCAGACCAGCAACTTCGCAGCGCTGCTGGAGTTCCTGCAGTCGCAAGGCACAGTACAGGTGCTCTCCAGCCCACGCGTGTCGACGCTGAACAATCAAAAGGCGGTGCTCAAGGTCGGCCTTGACGAGCTGTTCGTCACCAACCTGACGCCCAGCACCACCTCGGTGACCAACCTCAATACCGGCAACACCAGCTCGTTTGCGTCGGTGACGCCGACGCTGGGCTCCATTTTTTCGGGCATATCGCTGGATATCACCCCCCAGATCGATGTGGACGGCAACATTACCCTGCACGTGCATCCGCTCTTCAGCCGGGTGACCAGCAAGACCATCAGCCTTAACCTGGGCACCGGCCCCCAGCCCATCGACACGCCGGTGATCAACATCAGCGAGTCCGACACCATCGTTCGCACCACCGACGGCAACATCGTGGCCCTGGGCGGCCTGATGCGCCTCGACGTGGCCGACAGCCGGGGCGGCGTGCCGGGGCTGGCGGACGCGCCCGGCATCGGCGCCGCTTTCCGCAATACCGACCGCAGCCGGGTGAAGCGCGAACTGGTCATCCTGATCAGGCCCACCGTCATCCAGGGAGACCGCGAGCAGGTGAAGGAAATCCAGGACACGCGCGACCGCCTGCTCGGCTACGGCACACCGGCCCCTGCCGAAGCCAAGTGATCTACCTTCAGCATTTCAAGCTGCGCGAGCCGCCGTTCGGCATCACGCCGGACACGAGTTTTTTCTATGCCTGTTCCAGCATCCAGGACGCGCTGAACACGCTGCTGGTGGCGGTGGGCAACGGCGAGGGCTTCATCAAGGTCACGGGGGAAGTGGGGACGGGCAAGACCCTGCTGTGCCGCAAGTTCCTCGGCTCGCTGGACGACGGCTGGGTGAGCCTGTACATCCCCAATCCGGCGCTGGACCCCAAGACGCTGCTGCTCGCCCTGGCGGAAGAGCTGGGGGTGCGCCCCGGCACCGGCGACCAGCACCTGCTCATCAAGTCCATCAACCACGCGCTGCTCGACCTGGCGCGAAGCAAGAAGCGCGTCGTGGTGTGCCTGGACGAGGCGCAGGCCATGCCCATCGAGTCCATGGAAACCCTGCGCCTGCTCACCAACCTCGAGACCGAGAAGCGCAAGCTGCTGCAGGTCATCCTGTTCGGCCAGCCCGAGCTGGACCACAAGCTCGCGGATCCCACCATCCGCCAGTTGCGCCAGCGCATCACTTTCCACCACCACATGGGCACCTTCACGCGCGCCGAGACGGCGCACTACCTAGCCCACCGCATGCGCGTGGCCGGCCACCCCGACGGCGCCGTGTTCTCGCCGGCGGCGGCGCGCACCCTGCACACCGCCGCCCGCGGCACGCCGCGCCTGGTGAACATCCTCGCCAACAAGTCGCTCATGCTGGCCTTCGGTGAAGGCACGACCGCGGTGCGCCGCAGCCACGTCGGAGCGGCCGTGGCCGATACGCCGGCCGTCTCGGCGGTGCGCGCCGAGCGCTGGATCGCGCTGGGCGTGGGCCTGGCCTGCGCGGTCGCCGGCATCGGCTGGATGCTGGTGCGGTGAGCCTGATCAACAAAATGCTGCAGGACCTCGACCGGCGCCACGCGCTCGGCACGGGCGCCGACGCGCCGGCCAAGGGCCTGGAGGCGGGCGTCCACCCGGTGCCCAAGTCCCGCACGCCGCGCCGCCTCGTCGGCTCGGAACTCTTCTGGTGGGTGATGTCGGGGCTGATGCTCATCATGGTGGGCTGGCTGGGCTGGGTGATGTGGCAGCTCATGCCCCACAGCGTCATCACCGGGCAGGTGCCTCTCGCGCAGGTGGAACGCGCCGCGCGCGGCGCTTCGGTCAACGATGCCGCGCGCAGCGCGGCGGCACCCGGCGCGGGGACGAATCCCCCTGCGGTCTCGAGCAGCGCGCCCGCCGCGCCTGCTCCGTCGATTCCGCCCCAGCCCGCTGCGGCAACAGGCAGTGCCGAGCCGCGGCCCGGCTCTGGTGCCGCGAAGCCCGCTGCTCCGAGCGTGGACATGCTGAAGCTCGCCACGGAAATCGCCACGCCGATCCCGGTGCGCAAGCCTGCCGCCGCGCCGCGCTCATCCGCCGTGCCCGCAACGCCGGCTGCGGCGCCGGCCGCGCCCGCGTCTTCGCCGGCAGCTTCCGCGCCCAAGGCGCCGGCTGTGCCCGCGGCGCCCCCTGCACCACCGGCGGCGCCCGCCCAAGCCGCACGCGAACCGCGCATCGAACGCCAGAACGCCGGCGGTCCCGCAGCGGCGGAAGCCCAGTATGCGCGCGCCGTGGCGCTGATCAACCAGGGCCGGGTCTCCGAGGGCATGGACGAGTTGCGCTCGGTGCTGGCGGCCGCGCCGCGCATGGATTCGGCGCGCCAGACCATGGTCGCGCTGCTGCTTGAGCAAAGGCGGCCCGATGAGGCCGAGGCGCTGCTCACCCAAGGCCTTGCGCTTGGTCCCGGCCAAAGCGCGGCGCAAAACGGTTTCGCCATGCTGCTCGCGCGCCTCATGGTGGACCGCCGCGACAACGCCACGGCACTGGCCGTGCTGCAGAAGCACGCGGGGGCGGCGGCCGGCAATGCCGATTACCGGGCCTTCACCGCGGCCGTGCTGCAGAGACTGGAGCGCCACGCCGAAGCCGTGACCGAGTACCAGGCTGCGCTCGGCCTGTCGCAGCAAGGCGCGGGTACCGTACAGGCCGGGGTGTGGTGGGTGGGCCTGGGCATTTCGCAGGAGGCGCTGGGCCGCAAGGCCGAGGCGCGCGACGCCTTCCAGCGCGCGCGGGCCAGCGGCGCGCTCAGCCGCGACGTGGCCGCTTTCGTGGAGCAGCGCCTGGCGCAATTGCAGCCGTAGTTTGCGTTCCAGGTTTAGCCTCGGGTTCAGCAACCGGCTTCCACGCCTTTCGCCCGTAGCCCTATACAATGGCGGACCCACTGAAGCCGTCATGCAACTTCCTCCGCAACTCCTGGACATCCTGCGCAAGGCCTCGCGCGTGACCGTGCTCACGGGCGCGGGCATTTCAGCCGACAGCGGCATTCCCACTTTCCGCGATCCGCAGCACGGCTTGTGGTCCCGCTTCCGGCCCGAGGATCTGGCCAACGCCGAAGCCTTCAAGCGCGACCCGGCGCTGGTATGGGGCTGGTACGAATGGCGCCGGGAAGCGGTGAGGGCGGCCGAGCCCAATCCCGCGCACCTCGCCCTCGCCACCCTGGAACACCGCGTGCCCGGGTTCACGCTCATCACCCAGAACGTCGACGGCCTGCACGCCCGCGCCGGCTCGCGCAAGCTGGTCGAACTGCACGGCAACATCATGCGCAACAAGTGTTTTGCCGAGGGGACCGTGGTGGAGCAGGGCGTGGACGACGGCGAACCCCCGCCCAAATGCCCGCGTTGCGGCGGGCCACTGCGGCCCGACGTGGTGTGGTTCGGCGAGGCGCTGGACGAGCAACATATGGCCACGGCGGACAAGGCCGCCCGGGAATGCGAGCTGTTCCTGGTCATCGGCACTTCCGCGGCGGTGATGCCGGCCGCCCATTTTCCGCGCGTGGCGCTGCAGTCGGGCGCCGTGCTGGTGGAAATCAACCGCGATGAGACCCCGCTGTCGGCGGTCTCGCACGCCGTGCTGCGCGGACCCGCGGCATTGGTACTGCCGCATCTGCTGAACACCGCGTGGCCGGGAAACTGATCCTTGTTATCGAGTTCGCGTATTCACTTCATATTGAGCGGGAGCAAGCATGGGACCCTTGGCGGGATTGCGCATTATCGAAATGGCGGGCATCGGCCCCGGCCCCATGGCGGCCATGCTGCTGGCCGACATGGGCGCGGAAGTGATCCGCATCGAGCGGCTGGACCCCGGCACGTCGATTTTTCCCATGGATGCCCGTTTTGAAGTGGCGGGGCGCGGGCGGCGCTCCATCGCGCTCGACCTCAAACACGCCGAGGGACTGCCGGTGCTGCTGCGGCTCATCGACCGCGCCGACGGGCTGATCGAGGGCTTTCGTCCGGGTGTCACCGAGCGCCTCGGCTTCGGGCCCGAAGTGTGCCTGGCGCGCAACCCGCGCCTGGTGTACGGCCGCATGACCGGATGGGGCCAGGAAGGGCCGCTGGCCAAGACGGCCGGCCACGACATCAACTACATTTCCCTGACCGGCGCGCTGCATGGCATCGGCCACGCCGGCGAGCCGCCCATGCCGCCGCTCAACCTGGTGGGCGACTACGGCGGCGGGGCGCTGTTCCTGGCGCTCGGCATGGCGAGCGCCTTCTACGAGCGCGAGCGCTCGGGCAAGGGCCAGGTCATCGACGCCGCCATGGTGGACGGCGCCGCCTACCTGATGGCGACCTTTTTCGGCATGCACGCGGCGGGAGTGTGGTCCGCCGATCGCGGAACCAACCTGCTCGACGGCAGCGCGCCGTACTACCGCTGTTACGAGACCCGCGACGGCAAGGCCGTGGCCGTGGGCTGTCTCGAGCCCAAGTTCTTCGCCGAAATGGCGCGCCTTGTCGGCCTGGACGAGAGCTTTGTCTCCCGGCAGAACGACAAGAGCGCCTGGCCTGAAATGCAACGGCGCCTGGAAGCCATATTCCGCAGCCGCACCCGCGATGAATGGGTGGCGCTGCTCGAGGGCAGCGATGCCTGCGTCACCGGCGTGATGGACATCGCCGAGGCGCCGCGGCATCCGCACGCCGCCGCGCGCGGCGCCTTTACCGCGCAGGAAGGCGTGCCGCAGCCCGCGCCCGCGCCGCGCTTCAGCCGTACGCCATCGGCCATGCCCGCGCCGCCGCCCCAGGCCGGCGAACATACTCGCGAGGTATTGGCGGCGGGCGGGTTCGGCGCCGCCGAGATCGACGACCTGATCGGCAAGCGCGTGGCGGGCTAGGGCTCAATCCGCTCGGCCGGCGCCGAGGCTTTGCGCCAGCCGCCCTATCCATTCGCGCACCGCGAGATTACTGTCCTTGAAGGCCTCGAACGAGGGCATGGAGTCCAGCGGATCCGCATGGGGGCGTTGGGCGAACCCGGTCGCGGCGGGAATGACTTCCAGTCCTTCCCGCCTGAAATAACCGACGGCGCGCGCCATGTGCCAGGCGTGGGTGACCAGCACGATGCGGGCGATGTGGGCACGGCCCAGTATGGCCGCCGAGTAGCGGGCGTTTTCCGAAGTGTCGCGGGAGCCGTTTTCCACCCATTTCACTTCGCCGCGAAAATCCCGCTCGATGACCTCCTTCATGAGATCGGCCTCGGCCTTGCCCCCGTAGGGGGAGCCTCCCGTGACCAGGATGGGCAGGCCGGACCGCCTCTGCAGGAACACGCCGTAGTGCGTGCGTTCCAATGAGAACGCGTTCAACATGTCGCCGCCGAACTCGGGCGTGTCCGGATAAGTGCCCCCGCCCAGGATGACGATGGCTTGCGCCCGGTCGAGCGCCTGCTGCGACAGCGGCGGCGCGTCTTCGAGGCTGCGGTTGAGCGCATACGCGACCGGCCGGAGCGACAGCACCACGATTGCGGCAAGCGCGAGCGACACTATTGCCAGTCCGAGCCGGCGCCGCCGGATGGAAATGGCCAGGCCGGCAAAGGCCAGCAGCACCAGCCCCGTGGGCGGCAGGATGAGGGAAGCCAGCAGCTTTTTGAGCAGGAACACGGGCGCTTTATAACCCAACCGCGGCGCAGTGCGCGACACAAATGAACCTGTCGCCGGTTCTGCGGCACAATGAAAGCCTTCACCGCAAGGAGATGGGGATGTCCAGCGTCTACGATTTTTCGGCCCGCGGCCTGGACGGCACGGAACGTTCCCTCTCGCTTTATCGCGGGAAATTGCTGCTGGTGGTCAACACCGCAAGCCGCTGCGGCTTCACCCCCCAGTACCAGGGCCTGGAGGCGCTGTATCGCAAGTACCAGGACAAGGGTTTCGCGGTGCTGGGCTTTCCCTGCAACCAGTTCGGCAGCCAGGAACCGGGCGACGAGCAGGAGATCGCGCGCTTCTGCAGCCTGAACTACGGCGTCAGCTTTCCCATGTTCGCGAAAATCCAGGTCAACGGAGGCGGCGCGCACCCGCTGTTCGCCTACCTCAAGGACCAAAAACCGGGACTGTTCGGCCTGCGTTCCATCAAGTGGAATTTCACCAAGTTCCTGATCGCCCGCGACGGCGCCGTGAAGTCGCGTTTTGCCCCCATCACGACGCCGGAACGCCTGCAGGCCGCCATCGAGCAGGCGCTGTAGCGTCCGAGGCGGCGTCACGCGCCCGCTACAGCGAGAGGGGAAGCGATGACAGCCAGAGGTCCACAAGTCACCTCGCCACGCTGTTCATGACGCCGTCCGCTCGGCGCGTGGTCCATGCGGACCGGTGTATCCCGATCCGGCAACCTCGTTGCGTTCCATTGCGGCATTCGACAATGCCTGCACCTAGCGACGACAAGGGAAGGCCATGGAAAGCAATAACATGTGGGAAAGTGTTGGCGCAGAGTCCTGGAGCTGCGGGGAAAGCAGCGGCGAGGACATCGTGGATCAGGAAGCTCCGGGCCGGCAAGGCTTTGACTATGAGATTCTTGGCGACGAAATCTCCGACCAAAGTCCCATCGAGCCGGTGGGCGATCAAGTCGAAGACGCACCCGTGGAGTGCGACGGGAAGCAGGCGGTCGATGGGTTGGAGTCCGCACCCGGCGCGCGGGCACGGGACGGCGACGACGAGGAAGATGATGACGCCGGTCGCGCGCGCGCGGCCAACCCGTTTGCGCTGCTGGTCGCGCCGGATGCCGCCCAGGCCGCGGCCAAGAATCTGGCCGCGCAAAAGCATGCCCGCCGCCGCCACTCCATGGACACCAAGCCGGTCAAGCCGCTGCGCGGCGAACTCGCCGAATTCGACGCCGCCATCGACCGCGAAGAGGAAGAACCCGAGGGGCAGTGGGGCAGGTCCCCGGGCAGCGTGCGATCCGCGGCGGGCATGGTGGCGGGGCTGCTCGGCCATTGAAGGTCGCTGGGGGGCGGAGGGGTGGCTTGGCGCGAGACTCCTCGCGCGGCGCTCTTCCGATGGGGCAGGCCGGGTGAAATTGCCCAAGCTTTGATCAAGATTTTCCCGCGCTATCGCCGCCTGGCCAGCTCGGCAGACTCGAGCTCGCTTAGCACCTGCGGCGCCGTGTCGTACTTCAGCGGCGGGTCGGTGAACGCAGGCTGCCCGTTCCAGGAGGGAAGCAACTTCCTGTCGCGGCAGAAGTACTGCGCGTGGACGGTCTCACCGCTGTATTTCGGGGCTTCGGGGCTTGTCGCAAGCCACGCGACCACCGCAGCGGGCACATCGGCAGGCGTGCCGGCCGAGGCATCGAAGCCGAACTTCGCCATGTCCTGCGCAATGCGTTCTGTGGCGATGAACCCCGGGTCGACGTTGTAGGCGCGGATGTTCTTGTCGGCGAGCTCGACCGCCAGAATGCCGACGATGCGGTGCACCGCCGACTTGGAAACCCCGTAGCACATGCCCCAGCCGCCCTGCCCGGCCGGTGCCGGCGGCGCCGCGAAACCCGACCCCGACGTCATGTTGATGATGCTGCCGCCGCCCCGCGCGATCATCGAAGGAATGAAGAACTTGTTCAATCGAAGCGTGGCGAGGACGTTGCCCTCGATATGCTTCTCGATCTGCTCCATCGGAGTGTCGATAAAAGCATCCATGTGGCCGGCGCCGATGTAGCGGGCGTTGTGTACGACCACGTCGACGCCGCCCCAGCGCTCAAGCGCCGTCGCCGCCGCAAAGCCGAGCGTTGCCGGCTCGGTGATGTCCGCAGCGATGGGCAGCACGTCTCGGCCTTCCTTTCGGATCAGGTCCGCCGTGCTCTCGAGGCTGCCGGGCAATGCCGAGGTGTCGGAGTGCTTTACGGTCGGCGAGTGCTCCCTGGCCTCCCCCTCGCGGACGGTCCGTGCCGTAATCGCGACGTCGAACCCTGCTTTTGCCAGATGAATCGCGATGGCCTTGCCGATCCCACGGCTCGCACCGGTTACGAACGCAACTTTTCTGCTCATCATGTTTGCTCCTCTCCTGCTCGGAATAATCCGCCACGTTTACAGGGTGCCGCCAATTGCTGCATATTAAACCTATTGAACAATAGATAGGTAGCCCCTGATGTCGGAAAGACCTCTGCGGTTGATAGTGCCGGTCGCGGCGGGAGCGCCGGCGCACGTCGCTTGCCGCCTTGTCGCTGATGAGACGTGGAACTCTCTAGGGCAACCGATAATTGTTGAGAATCGTCCTGGAGGAAATTCAGTCATTGCGGTGGATGCCGTCTACAACTCTCCCGCGGATGGCTACACGATAGGGTGCTTCAACGTTGTTAGTCTGACACCCGCTTTGCACAAGAGCCTGCCGTGTTGTTGGCCCCCGATTGGATGGACTCCTGGCGCCCCGGAGACGAATCGAACGTCCGACCTGCCCCTTAGGAGGGGGCTGCTCTATCCACTGAGCTACCGGGGCGCGGTGCGGCCGATTATATCGTCTGCGACGCCGCCCTTCGCCGCTCCATGCCCCTGTCATCCGCGGACGCACCGTTGCAGGCCCGCGTTGATTTCCTGAGGGCAAGCTGATAGCTTCGCGGTACCGCGCACCGGCCGGGTCTTCCCGCCGGTGGATAGGGAGCGCGTCCAGTGACAAAAAGCAATTCCGAAGCGCCGGTACGCCATCCGGACATCGAAATCAGGCAGGGCGAGGCCGGCGCTCGGGTGCGGATCTCGGGCGCCTGGGATATCCGCGCGCTGGAATCGCGCGCGCGGGCCTTGCGCCGGCGGCTGGCCGAAGTGACACGCGAGGTGGGCGGCGCCGGGTGGGACCTGTCCGAGGTGCAGCGCCTCGACCACGTGGGCGCGCTGCTCCTGTGGCAGGCCTGGGGCAAGCGCCGCCCCGGCCAGCTCGGGCTGCGGCCCGAGCATGACGTGTTCTTCTCCAACCTCGACCGCGGCAAGGAGCGCGTCGGCGCGCCGCGCGACTTCGATTGGCTCTCGCCTGTGCGCGCCCTTGGCGCCACCATGCTGCTCGTCGCCGACCACGCCTTGGACATGGTGCGGCTGCTGGGACAGATGCTGCTCGACTCGCTGTCGCTGGCGCGGCATCCCGCGCGCGGGCCGTGGCGCGAGATATCGGCCGGCATCAACCGCGCCGGCGCCCAGGCCGTGGGCATCACCGCGGCCGTGGGCGCGCTCATCGGCATCACGCTGTCCTACCTGTCCGCCGAGCAGTTGCGCACTTTCGGCGCCGACGCCTTCATCGTCAACATCCTCGGCATCGGCGTCATTCGCGAGCTGGGGCCCATGATCTGCGCCGTGCTGGTGGCCGGCCGCTCCGGCTCGGCCATCACGGCGCAGCTCGGCGTGATGCGCGTGACCGAGGAGCTGGACGCGCTGGCCGTGATGGGCATTCCCTACACCGTGCGCCTCATCCTGCCCAAGGTCGTCGCGCTCGCCGTGGTGGTGCCGCTGCTCATCCTGTGGACCTCCGGCATCGCCCTGCTGGGCGGCGCGCTGTCGGCCAAGGTGCAGCTCGGCATGGCCATGAGCCAGTTCATCTCCAGCCTGCCGTCGGCCGTGCCCATCGTCAACCTGTGGCTGGGCGTGGG